>CANKHS010000026.1 GCA_947481755.1 Actinomycetota bacterium
GCACCCGGGCGTCGTCAGGCTGCCGGCGAAGCGGAAGCTGCGCCGATCATTCGGCAGCATCGCGGCCCAGTCGAATGTGGCCGTGGCCTCGCTGGCCTCACTCGCGGTGCTGATGTTCTGCATCCGGAGCACGCGGACCATCGGCTGCCAGCCGGCGTTGCGCTGGCTGCCGACCTTCAGCATCACGCCGATCACGGTCAGCTTGCCGTCTGCGGCCTGGTGGACGAAATGGACGTCAACGGGAGCGCGCAGACCCGCGATCATGTTCTCCGCCGGCGCGTGGAAGTGCATCTGCAGCAACTCCGACTTCACGCCGCCGACGGTGATGCTGCTGCCCGACAGCGCGTTGGCCTGCACGGTGTGCCCGTTGTTCTCGACGATCACCTTGCTCTTCGCGTACGCGACCTTCGGGTTCGCGATCGCCTTACCGGTGGCACCGACGATATCGATCGGCGACTGGACGCTGCCGTCGACACACGCCGCGTACGACGGGCTGAGGCTACCCCAATACGCGGGGCCGGTTGCCCCCTCATAGGACCAGGCGGCGCCGCCACCGGCACGCGACTGCGGGTCGCCGGGCGCGGCCGCAGAGCCCGTGACCCCGGCGATAGCACTGAGGGCGAGCGCCGCACCGATGGCGACGCTCCTCAACTTGATTTGACGCGACATACAAGAGCTCCTTGGACGATTGCCACGAATCCCATCACAGCTCGGCGTAGTGCGCAACGGGGCTATCCCCGCAACGTGAGGATTTCCCGCGCCTGATAATCATGATTATGGGAAGTTACGGATGGCCGTGTCGCTCGGAACCCTCTTCTCGGGTTCTCCTTAGGCCCCGCGTACCGAGACGATCTTCACCAGCGCCTCTGCGCCACGAAGATCCTTGGCGTTCGCCGTCAGGAGCGGAACTCCGTGAGCACTGGCAGTAGCGGCAATCATCAGGTCGACTGCACGCCGACGATGCGAGCGTCCCGTCTGCCGGACCAGAAAACACACCTTTGCGTACTCGCGTGCGGCCGCTCGATCAAACGGCAACACGTTGAACAGGTCCAGCATGCGTCGATGGACGAGCTCGCGCCGAAATCGCGATTCCCAATCCACACCCGCTGCGAGGAGGCCGTGCTCAACCTCGCCAATCGTCGCGACCGAGATGGCCACCTGATCGAAGTCGGATAGTGCCTCCGCCAGTCGATCTGGTGGGAGCAGCAACACCGATGTGTCGACGATCGCCTTACTCACGCGCCCTCCCAACCCGAAAACCGTTCGAACGGATCATCTTCCGGGCCGAGCGCTTCGCCAAGATCTGGCCTCGGTCCATGAAACACGTCGGCGAAGTCGACACTCTCGAGCAGCTCGACCACGTCGACCACCGGAACCCACGTCTGTGGCCCAACGGCGCGTGCTGGCGACAAAATCGCCGACAGCCGTCCGTCGACCGTCACCTCGAAGGTCTCCCCCTCCTCAGCGCGTCGCACGATTGCCGAGGCCTGGTTCTTCAGCTCGCGAAGCGCGATGCGGGTAGCCATGCAACAAAGGTAGCACATGTTCTACAGCGCGTTCCGATGAACTTGCTCGGTTCCAAGCCGGATAAGCGCCAAGGTGCAGTTGGCAGTCGCGATACGCTTCCGGCATGCGATACGTAATTCTCGGTGGCGGTCCTGCTGGTTACGCGGCGGCCTCCGCGGCGGCAGCCCTCGGTGCCGAAGTGACGCTGATTGAGGACCACGGACTCGGTGGCTCCTGCACCCTGACCGACGCGATCCCGTCGAAGACGCTGCTCTCTACCGCGACGGTGCTCGCAGCTATCGACCGCGCCGACCAGTCCGGGGTCACGTTCGAGCACGGCAAGCCGCACGTCGACATGATTCGCACCGTTGCGCACGCACGCTGGGTCGCTACGCATCAGTCCCGCGGTATCCGCGATCGCCTTGAGGAGACGACGGTTCGCGTCGTCCACGGCCGCGCGCACGTCAACGCACCGGGCATGATCCACGTCGATTGCGACGGCTACACGCAAGAAGTTGGGTACGACCTGCTCCTGATTGCTACGGGTGCTAGCCCGTGGGTGCCGGACTTTGCCGAATGCGACCACCAGCGCGTCTTTACGACCCGCGAGGTGCTCGATCAGCGCGAGACGCCAGAACACCTGATCGTTGTGGGCGCTGGCGCGACAGGCTGCGAGTACTCCGAGTTTTTCGCCTCCTCCGGGAGCCAAGTGACGCTGCTCTCCGCTCGCTCGCAGGTCCTCCCAAACGAAGACGAGGACGTCGCCGAAATCGTGCAGGAGGCCTTCCTGTCGCGTGGCATTGAGATCCAGATGAACGCGCGCATCAACCACATCGATATCGACGGCGACCACGTCGTGGTGAAGGGTGATGACGGCCACGAGTACCGCGGCACGCACGCCATCATCTGCATGGGCCAACGCGCCAATACTGCCGGTCTCGGCCTCGAGTTGCTCGGTATCGAGTTCGATGCACGTGGCGCGATTGTCGTCGACGAGCACATGCAGACAACCGCCGCGGGTATCTACGCTGCGGGCGACGTCGCCGGCGGCATGATGCTCGCCTCGACCGGCGCCATGCAAGGACGACACGCAGCGCTCCACGCCTTTGGTGTTGCGGGCGATCCGATCCGACTCCAGAACGTCGCCTGGACCATCTTCACTCGCCCAGAGGTCGCCACGATCGGCCTGACCGAAAACGCGGCTGCCCGCGAAGGCATCGCCGTCGACGTCACCAAGCATTACCTCGGCGCGAATCCCCGCGGTGTGATCTCTGGTTGGCGCGAGGGCATGATCAAGCTGATCACAGACCCCGAGACCGGCGTCTTGCTCGGGGGATCGATTGTCGGCTACCGCGCCTCAGAGAACATCGCTCTCGTGGCGCTTGCGGTCAACGAGGGATTGAACGTCGAGTCGCTTGCCAACACCGGCGTCGTGACACCGTCGATGTCCGAGTCGCTTCAGCGAGCAGCAGAACGCGCGATGAACCGACGTATTGCTGCGAGCGGTTCAGGCATCGCCCTGCCGCACACGCAACCGCTCGGCGCTTAAGTCCCGCTCGCGGGCACCGTGCTCGCGCCCGAGCCATCAGTGGTGGCTCCATCCGTCGTGGACGCTCCTGCACCACCATCGGTGGTCGCTCCCCCACCCCCACCCTGTGCCGGGAGCTTCGGTCCGACGAGAATGATTCCGTCCTCTGGTGCGTACCGCCAGTGCCACATCTCCTGCGAAATCAGCTTGCCGTCCTTGTACACCCGGCGCCCGTACTTGATGTGAAAACCGTCCGATCCCTTGCCCTGCTTGACCTTGGCCTCGCCGGGCGCGAGTGATGGATCACGCTGCCGAATCACCTTGGCCTTCGTGTACGAGTACGGCTTACCCTCGACCGCAACGACCTTGCGACCCAACGGATCCGACAAGAACTGGACCGTGATGCCCGCGTCGTTCGTGTGGGTCAGGATCACGATTGGTGCATCCCAGTTGTTCTTAAAGATCAACTGCGGGTCACCCCAGGAGACGGTCGCCTCACGACCCATTGGATACCGCGAAATCCAAAACGAATGCGGCGTGTGGGCAATCAGTTTCAGACCACTAAAGAACGCTGCATTGAAGGTCGTCGTCGCAACCTGCGAGACGCCTCCACCGACCGAGTCTTTGAGAATATTCTTCTCGCCAATCATCGGTGCTTCGACGAACCCGCGCTGGAGCGTACGCTCACCGAGGGCATCGTTGAGCGAGAACGTCGCGTGTGCGGGCAGAATGAACTGGTCGAGAATTTCGGCCGCCCGCTTGATATTTGTCACGCGAGCGCCACCGTTATACGGCGTGAAGAACTGTCCAACGATCTGCTTGACGCCGAGGTTCCGGGCCTCTTCTGTCGTCAGGCCCGGCTCACGCACTCCGACGGTGATGGGAGCGATCTTCAGATCCGGTGTCTTCTCCCACAGCTGGGCCAGGGCATCGACATCAACACCACGCCCGTTATGCCCGGCAATGATGCGCGCCTTGCCAGCCGAATTCGTGACGAACACTGCATCCCGTGCGGGACGCTCATTCTTGCCGTAGATGCGACTGAAGTACCCGCGCAAGACGCCTCTCCCGATCGAGAAGCGAATCGATTTCACCGTTGTTTTAAAACCGGCCGCTCTCCGTGTGACGTCGCTCGGCACAACATGAGAGTCTTCCTCTAGGGCCACGATATGGCGCGTCTTGACGAAGGTGCGCGCACTCGCCACCGCTGCCGATGCGATCGCAGTCGGTATCAGTGGCGACACGACCCGTACCCCCACGGGAATCTGCGGGCCCGACGTTCCGAGGTCATGGACGGCGGCACGCATCTCTCCCACCTTTGGCAACTGACCGTTTACCGCTGGCGTCACGAGATACGTTCCGGCTTCAGTCGTCGAGACACTGGCCGAGTGTGGCGCGATCGAGACGGCCTGGCGAACGGGCAGGGTTGCCTTCGCATAGGCCGCCGTGTTGAAGACGTACTTCAAAGGAATCTCACGATGAGTCACAAAACCAAGTCGGCCCTTAACTCGGTCGATGAAGCCCACGTCAGCCTGAGCAAGGGCGACTGCAGCAGCAGCGTTTGGTCGTAACGAAATGGCTGCTGGGTCGATCTGGAAGTGGTTTTGCCCCGCCACAAACACGAGTCCGCGCGCCACAACCTCCTGGCCATGCGCACGGACCACAGTGCGCGCCTGTTGGATTGTCATGTCTCCGACCGCAACACCGTCGATTGACGTTCCTGCGGGAATGCTGCTGCCGGTATCGCGCCCGAGAAACAGGACGACACCAACTGGCACTGCCACCACAACAGCGACCACGAGGAGCCAGCGGAAGGGAAACGGTCGACGCGTGCGCTTCGGCCGCGGATCGAGACTCTCCTCGATCGGGTCCTCAAAGCGGTAGACCCGCATCCGCTCAGACGATTTAGTCACAGGCAGATTCTACGTCCCTCGGCCGGCTAGGTGCGAGTTAGACGCGTCATCGCGTCTACCTCGCACCGCATTCCGACAGATTGGGTCTACGCGCTCAGCGCGAGATACTCGCGCAATTCTGGATTGGCCTTGGCCAGTGCGTTCAGTGCACGACCCTCGACCTGACGTACGCGCTCTCGCGTACAGCCCATCGTGGCGCTGACCTGATCAAGAGTTCTGGTGCCATTGCCATCGAGTCCGAAGCGCAACTCGACGACCTGGCGCTCTTGCTCGTGCAGCTGATCGAGTGCCTGTTGCAGGTCGACCGACACGTCACCTTCGGTGATCGCGGCATCTGGCTGGGTGGCGTTGGTGTCCTCGACGAGATCGGCAATATCGGAGTCGCCGTCGCCGACGCTGACGTCCAACGAGATCGGGTCGTCAACGATGTCAAGCAGTGCGGTGACCTTCTTGAGCCCGAGCCCCGTTGCCGTGGACAATTCCTCCGGCGTTGCGGGACGGCCGAGTTCTTGACGAAGACGTCGCTCTGCCTTACGCACACGCTTGAGGTTGTCGACAACATGAACGGGAAGGCGGATCGTGCGACCTTGGTCGGCGATGGCACGGCTGATGGCCTGCTTGATCCACCAGGTGGCGTACGTCGAGAGCTTGAAGCCCTTGGTGTGATCAAACTTCTCGACTGCGCGCATTAGGCCGACGTTGCCCTCCTGGATCAGGTCCAGCAATGGCACGCCCGAGGCGGCACTGTAGGGGCGCGCGATCGACATCACGAGCCGCAGGTTGCGTTCGACCAACTCTTGCTTGGCGCGCATATCCCCCGCGTCCTTGCGGCGAGCCAACGCTGCCTCTTCGCCGGCGCTCAATAGGCGCCCGTCACCAATCTGGCGGACGTACGTGAAGAGCAGGTCAACTTCCGGTGTCTCATCAAACGAGTCATCAATCACCACGTCGGCGACTGGAGCATCAAAGACGGTCTCGGGGTCAACGATACGGAGTGTGCGCGCAGGGCGCTTGGGTGTGGCGGTTGCTGTCATGGCCTAGGCAGGATTCCGCGTTGCCTGACGATCCGCTACCCAAAGTTGTGAATCCTGCCGGACTTCTAACAAAGTCCAAATATCTGGTCGAAGTTCTGGCTTTGACTGAACACAATGGCAACATTCCGACTTCTGCCGAGAAGGCGATTTCACCACTAGGTCGTGGGCAAAAGCAGCGTCTGCCCGGGCTGCAACACCGTCGACGAAAGGTCGTTGAGCTGCCGGATCTCTGCGACGAGATCGCGTGGATCTCCCCCAGTTTGCGCGTCGGCAATCGACCAGAGCGTGTCGCCCGGTTGAACGGAATACACCTCCGGTGGTGCCGAACCGGCACTGGAGGGCGCCGTTCGGAGACCGAAGGCAAGAACGAGGGCGAGGATCGCGAGGAGCAATCCTACGGAGCGGAGTATGCGGGTATCGAACATATGTTCGGAACAGTACCCCGAACACGTGTTCGTGTCAAGTCGGTTTACGACAATGCGTCAACGGCAGCCAAAACGGCATCAAGCAACCGGTCCGGCCCGTTTCGCACGACGTCGTCGGCAACGAGTCCGGTCAGAGCCTCGGTCTCATCGATCGCGCGCTGGGCACCTGCAGCGTCAAGCAGTTTCGTGTTCAGGGCGATGGCAGCAACCTTGGCTGGCCGTACGGCCGCGGAGGACTGCTCGTACAGGCGCACCACGTCGGGCAGCGGCGGAATCGGTCGCGACTGGTAGTCATCGTTGACCGTCTGTCCCGCCAGATGCTGGAGCACGAGTACGTCAGGCTGGGCTCCGTGCAGAAGCCCCTGCGTCACCCCGCTGTAACCCGGATGAAGCAGGGATCCCTGACCCTCCAGAAAGAGGAGGTCTCCGTGGGTCGCGCCTTCGTCGATCAATCGCTCGGCAGCACCCGCGATGTAGTCCGCAATGACGTGATCAACGGCAATTCCCCAGCCGGTAATCGCGATACCGGTCTGGCCGGTGGCGACAAACACACTCTTTCGACCACGCGCACGGGCTCCGTCGGCCAACTCGAGGCCGGTCGACATCTTGCCGATTGCGCAATCCGTACCCACTGTGTGTACGACGCGAATGCCGGCCGGGCGCGAAAGGTCAAACCGCGGCACGGAGAGTCCCAGCGGCGAGGTGCGAAGGTCACGGACCTCCACCCCATACTCGGCGGCGGCCGCGACTAGTTCACTATCGTCGGACAACAAGGTATGTAAACCGGCCTCGACGTTCATCCCGAGCGTCATCGCCATCAGCAGCGTGTCGCGCCAGGCTGGTGTCAGCTTGCCGCCGGCTGGAGCAATCCCGATCAAGCACGTCGTCGCTCCAAGCGCCTGCGCCTCGACGACATCCGCAACGATCGGGACATCTCGGCGCGAGAACGGTACGACGCTGGCGCTCGTCTTGCCCGCCTGCGTGCTGTCCACCACACAGACGACTTCGCGATCACCAAACCGCAGCACCCCATGTCCAGTCTTGGCGTCGGGCTGATCAAACAGACCCTCGGCGAGAATTGCGAGACGCTCGGTCATACGGCCTTCACTCCTAGTCCTGGTGCAGACGAAACCGTCACGACACCGTCAACAAGCCCAAGGCCCTCAAACGGGCCATCGTCGATCAAAAGATGCCCATCGAGATCAATGTGATCCATCAGTGAGGCAATCTGGGCACCCTGTCCAATCCCGAGGTGGGATTCGATCATGCAGCCCAGCATCACCGAGAGGTTGTGGGCGCGGGCGGTTCGGGCGAGCGAGATCGCGCCGCGAATGCCACCGGTTTTGGAGAGCTTGATATTGACACCATCAGCCAGCGTGGCAGCGTGTGGCACGTTATGCGCCTCGATGCAGCCTTCGTCCAAGACGACTGGGAGCCGCTGCGCCAACTCGCGATACTGGTGGTAGGCGTCGTCGTTGCCGCGCGGGAATGGCTGCTCGACAAACTCCACCCCGAGCCGGAGCAGGTCCGGCGTGATCGCCTTGGCGATGTCGATATCCCAACCTTCGTTGCCGTCGATCCGAATCGGACCGGCGAAGCCAGCACGTACCGCCTCAAGTCGTTCGAGATCCGAGGCGCCTCCGACCTTGACCTTCAGCACCTGATAGCCGACGGCGCGCCGCACCTTGTCGGCAGTGCCCTCGACCGTGTCGATCCCGATCGTGAATGAGGTTGCCGGGCTCGTCGGCGCAAGACCGAGCACGCGCCACGTCGGCTGCCCAAGGCGCTTGCCGATCCAATCGTGCAAGGCGCCATCAATCGCCATTCGCGTGCCACCCATCAGTCCCTCGGAACGCAACCGATGCATAATCACCTCGAGCGCAAAGGGGTCGTCGCCAATCAGTGGTGCCACGTCACGCTGCGCCTCAGCCAGCATCGCCTCGGTCGTTTCGCCGTGATAATCGACGGGCGCCCCCTCGCCGATGCCGATCACGCCGTCGTGCTCGATCTCGACGATCAGCACTGGTTCGTGCGTCGAGACGCCCCGGGCGATCTCGAAGGGTTCATGCAGGGTTAAGTTCTCGATGCGAGCGCGAATCTCCATGCCCGATACCGTAAGGCACAGGGACACCAGCAGGCCTCCGCTATCCTCCTGCGCACGCCCTCGTAGCTCAGGGGATAGAGCACAGCCCTCCGAAGGCTGGGGTCGCACGTTCAAATCGTGCCGAGGGCATCACGGTGGTGTGGTAAGCGCCACACCACCAGCGGGCTTCAGTTGCCCAGCGGCAAATCCGTGGCACCGCTATCGACGGGTAGCGGCACCCCAAGAGTCGATTCGGCCAGCGGTAGCCGAGGAGCCTCGATCGCGGGCATCCCAGCGGCCGCGCTATCAGGCACCGGCTCAGAACCTGCTTGCGAGACGGTTTGATCAACGATCACCGTTGTCCGCTGAGATCGCTGTGCCTGTGCTGGACGGGCCTCAACGGTGATGGTCACGGTCTGTTGAGGTTCTGCTGCGATCACGCGATGGGCTGCGTCACCGAGCAACACGTCCGCTGGCGGGGCCTCAATTGACTCGCCAGTCCCCGTCGTGCCGGTCGACCGCGCCGGCAGGAGCAACGCAACGAGTGCGGCAACCAGCACCAACCCAATCGCGCCCGGGACCAGCAGTCGGCGTCGCGATCGGGACGTCTGTCGCCGTCGTGCGACAGGCGCCACCGGCACCTCCACCCAGTCGGGCTCCACCGGGTCTTCGTGGTCGGGAGGCAGCAATGCCACAAGTTGCTCCGCTGCCGCGCGCGGAGACCCGTCGCCACCACGAAACGGAATGCCATCCACGATCAGTTGGCCCCGATTATTCGCAACGAGCATGGCGGAGGTGATATCGCCCACATCAAGTCCCGCCTCGGCGAGCGCGACTCCGATCGCGTACGCCTGTCGCCGCGCATCGCCCGGCAGCAGCGGCGTCGTCGCCTCCGCTGCCGACAGAGCGGCCCAGGCCGCCCCATCGTGATCGGTGACAACCTCGAGCAGGTGTGGCAGCCGTGCCGGCACCTGCGCAGCCCGCCACGCGTCTTCCCAGGCGTCGACGGCTGCCGCGTCTCCCGGGACACCTACGAGTCGACATGCGGCTGACCCTCGGTCAGCGTCGAGATCGATTGCCTCGATCACGCCCGTGCGTCGAAGCGTGCCCGCCACGCGGTACCGCTCACCAATAACAATGCCTCGCGCGTTCAGTTCGGTATCCATGCCCGCAGGCTGTCACGGCGCAGGCGACGTGACTGTCACGGATGCGCGCGGGCACACCAGCGATCGTCACAGACAACGCACGGTCCGACCAGAGCGTCCCAGCAACCCGCAACGGTTCTACGCGGGCTGCCACGCAATCGTCACGATCTCATCGCCGATCTCATCCTGCCGCACCAGCATCTCTCCGGTGTCCGTCTCGTGGTCATAGCCCAACAGATGCAAGGTGCCGTGCACAAGCAGGTCGGTCAATTCGGCCGCGGGCGAAACCTCGCGCTCACGGGCCTGTTCCATCACGACCGGGAGACAGATCGCGATATCTCCCAACATCCGTGGCACACCTGCCAGCGGCTCGTCATCGTCTTCGTCGATCGGAAACGAGAGAACATCCGTGGTCGAATCCAGCTGACGATGTTCACGGTTGAGGGTCTGCATATCCGCGTCGCCCACAATGATCACGCCGACTTCAACCTCACCCACCGATTCAGCCTCCAACACGGCATCGACGACCCGAGCAATTTCGGAATCGAGGACACCAGATCCAGCACGGTCGTCGAGTTCGACACTCATGCGTCGCGCGCCTCGTCCGAGATCCGATAGGCCTCGACGATGCTCTGGACGAGCTTGTGCCGCACGACGTCGGCGCGCTCGAACTCGATAATCTCGATCCCCGGCACGCCCACCAAAACCTGACGCGCCTCGTTGAGTCCCGACATCTGGTCGCGCGGTAGGTCAATCTGGGTTGGGTCACCCGTGATGACTGCGCGGGAGCCGAAGCCAAGTCGTGTCAAGAACATCCGCATTTGCTCACGGGTGGTGTTCTGCGCCTCGTCGAGAATGATGAACGCGTCGTTGAGTGTGCGTCCGCGCATAAACGCCAACGGCGCAACCTCCACCACCCCTCGCTCCAGCATCGCCGTGACGCGCTCGCCGTCCATCATGTCGTAGAGGGCGTCGAATAGCGGTCGGAGATACGGGTCGACCTTCGCCATCAGGTCGCCGGGCAAGAAGCCGAGCCGCTCGCCGGCCTCGACTGCTGGTCGTGTCAAGACGATGCGCGAGACCTGCCGCGACTCGAGCGCCGCCACAGCCAGCGCCATCGCGAGATAGGTCTTGCCCGTGCCAGCGGGGCCACACCCGAAGGTCATCGTCGTCGAGCGAATCGCGTCGACGTAGCGCTTCTGATTGACGGTGCGCGGCTGGATCGTGGTGTTGCGGTAGCGCCAGACGACATCGCCCAGAACCTCTTTCGCGCTGCCGTTCGCGGCCAACACTCCCGTCACGGCCTCCACGGTCTGGGTCTCCAGCGCCTGGCCTCCATCCACCACGTCACGGAGTTCACTCAGGACGGCTTGCGCGTGCTTGATCTGATCGGCGTCACCATCGAGCATCACCTCATCGCCACGGAGATAGACCTTGCAACTCGCCGCGATGGCGACGGCGCGAAGCACCTCGTCGCTTCGCGATGACAACTCACGCGCAAAGGCGTCGGTGACAGTGAAAGAGGTTCGACTCAACCCGCGTAGCCTAGCGGCACGTGGTCAGGCTCCCAAGGCTTCGCGGACGGCGTTCGCCACAGCTTTACCATCGGCGCGCCCAGCGGTCTGCGGCTGCACGAGCTTCATTACGGAGCCCAAGTCCTTGACGGACGTCGCGCCGGACTCGGCGATCGCAGCAGCAATGATTGCGTCGACCTCACTCTGCGGCATCTGGGCAGGTAGGTACTGGTCAATCATCGCGGCCTCCTGCTCCTCCTTGACGGCATCGTCTTCGCGCCCGCCTTCCCGGAAACTCTCGGCCGCCTCGACACGCTTTTTGCGCTCACGCGTCAAAACCTGGATTGCCCCAGCGTCGTCGAGCGAGCCAGCGGACTTCTCGGCATCCTTGAGTGCGGCCAGCAGCATCGAGAGCGCGCCTACCGTTTCGCTGTCGCGCGCGAGCCGCGCGGTGCGGAGATCTGCTTCTACCTGCTCGATCATGGTGACGCCTTTCGACCCTATGGACTACTCCGAGGATAGTCGGTCGATCACCAACGCAGCGAATACGACAGCCGCCGTCTCCGTTCGCAGCACGGTGTGCCCGAATCGCACAACCGGAACGCCAGCCTGGTGAGCCGCGGTGAGCTCTGCCTCAGAGAACCCCGCCTCGGGCCCAATCAGCAGTGTGATCGGTCCGCCGACGCCGACCAGAGCGTTCGCGAGCGAGGTGGTGTTCTGCTCGTGCGAGCAGACGATCGCGCCGGGCATCAGGGCGGCCTGGAACTCAACGGGCGGAGTGATTGTCGGCACCAGCGGGAGTTTCGCCTGGGCAGCAGCCCCCTCAGCAATGCGCTGCCAGCGATCCGTTCGCGCCTCGCGCCGACGTCCTGCTGCGAGCAATGGAGCGATCTCCGCGACACCCAACTCGACCAGTTTCTCGACTGCATCGTCAGCCCGCGGGCCGCTCTGTGCGAGCAAGACGCGCAGTTGTACAAGCGGTTGTGGCGCCGATAGTTCCGTCGTCAACACAACCTCACCGCCACGCGGGTTCGTGACCTCGGCCAGAAACACGCGCCCCTGTCCGTCAGCAATCTCCACGACCTCCCCCACTTCGAGCCGCAACACCTTATGAAGGCGCTTGGCGTCATCGGGAGCAAGCTGGACAGCGCTACCGACAGCGAGATCGTCGGGTGCTACCGGGAGAAAGAATCGAAAAACGTGTGCCATCGCCGTAGGCTACCGCGCGTTGCTGTCCCGTTCGTCTTAGCGGACGAGGAGAGCAGAACGCCAACCGTCGAGCACATGCTGCGTCACCAGGGTCCACCCACGATGATCAACGGTGTCCTCGATCCGCAGGCCACTGACGATGATCCGGTTCGGCAGGCCTTCTCGCTGCAGCAGCATCTCGATCAATTTGCGCTCGATGTTTGCGACCACAAGGTCGGACTCCGGCAACGGTGCCACGATCACGTCCCCGAGACGCGTCTCAATCTGATCTTGAAAGCCATTGACTTCAGCGTTCTCGCGCGTCGAATCAATCGCGTGCTGATCGATATCCATCGCGAGGATCGGTCCGTGCCCGCGATAGGCACCGAGAATCGAGAGCAACCCCGAGCCGCAGCCGAGGTCGAGCAATCGGCCTGGCGGTTCGTCGAGTAGCAGCATGCCCGCGCCTCGTGTCGTACCGTGCGAACCGGTGCCGAAGGCGTGTCCCGGCTCGAGAATGATCGCGTCGGCTGGTTCGGCGATCCACGGTGGTCGCACCCAGACGTCGCCGATCTGAACGGGGTGATGGAACTGGCGCCATGCATCGCGCCAGCCATCGGGCACGTGCTCGGGGGTCGCCACCATCCAGTCGGGCAGATCGGGCGCAGGCTCGTCGACGCTGAGGAAGCCGGCGTAGCCGATCCCGCCACCACGCGCGACCTCTTCGAGCCCACCAGGGAAGGCCTCAAGCAATACGGCGATCGCCTCCTCCGCACGCTCGGCGGGAACCTCGACCTGCCAGCGGGTGAGCGGCGGATCAACCACCGCTAAA
>CANKHS010000027.1 GCA_947481755.1 Actinomycetota bacterium
GACATCCTCCAGCCAGGCGAGCGCTGTGCCTCGACCTCGAACCGCAACTTCGAGGGACGCCAGGGCAAGGGCGGCCGTACACACCTGATGAGCCCCGAGATGGCAGCCGCTGCTGCGATCACTGGGCACCTGACCGACGTTCGAGAGTGGGAGTAGACGATGGAGCCGTTCATCCGCATTACGGGCACGACCGCACCGCTTGACCGCGCCAACGTCGATACCGATCAGATCATGCCCAAGCAGTTTCTCAAGCGCATCGAGCGCACGGGCTTCGGCGAATTCTTGTTCTTCGACTGGCGCAACGACGAAGACAACTTCGTCCTCGAGCGCCCCGAGTTTCGCGACGCACCGATCCTCGTTGCCGGCCCGAACTTCGGTTCTGGTTCGTCGCGCGAGCACGCACCGTGGGGCCTGCAGGATTGGGGCTACCGCGTCGTCATCGCACCGAGCTTCGCCGACATCTTCCGCTCCAACTGCTCCAAGATCGGCCTCTTGACGGTCGAGCTGCCAGAGGCTGAGGTGCGCGAGCTGCTCGACGCCGCACCGGCCGAGATCACCGTTGATCTCGAGGCGCAGACGATCGTGATGCCCGACGGCCGCACAATCGAGTTTCCCGTCGATCCGAAGACGCGCGAGAACCTGCTCAACGGCTGGGACGACATCGCCCTGACGCTGCTGCGCGAGGACAAGCTGGCCGAGTACGAGCGCGATCGTGAGCGCAACGGTCCGAGCACGCTCTCGTTGGGCTAAACCAGCCCAGGTCGACTCGGAGAATTAGGAGCGGTACGCCAGGTACATGCGCTGGCCGGCAATGTGGTCGGCGACGTAGCCGGCGTCGCTCCAGACGCCCCAGATGAAGCTCGAGCCACGCCGCGAAAGCCACGGCAGACCGAGGAAGTAGACACCCGGCTCGGTTGAGACGCCACGCTTGTGGTCGGGCTTGCCGGCCGCGTCGAAGGCGTCGACCTGCAGCCACTCGTAGTCGGTCCGAAACCCGGTCGCCCAGATAATCGTGGTGACGCCAGCCGCTGCAAGGTCGAGCTCGAGCACAGGCTCCGTGACACACGCGGGCAACGGGCCGAGCAGGCGCGCCTGCGGCTCCTCGGGCAGGTCGAGACCGTTGCGCTCGACGTACGCGTCGGCCTGGTCCAACAGGTCGAGGTAGTACGCGTCGCCATGGGCGATGCTGTCGGCGAGGTCGCTCGCAAAGTGCACGACGCCATCCGCATACGACTCAGCGCGGCCGTGCACCACCATTCCCTCGGCGACCAAGTCTCGGAAATCGATCGTGCGCCCGCCATAGGCACCACTGAAGGCGATCGTGACATGCTCGGCACCAGCCGGTGGCGTCTGGAGGTCCCAGAGGCCGAGCACCCCGAGCCACCAGACAAAGTCGCGGTCGCGATAGCGACGTGGCGGGCGGGTATGCGGCCCGATCGCCATCTGCACCGAACGTCCCGAGCGCTGCAACTCATCGGCAATCTGCACACCCGATGCGCCGCCACCAACCACGAGCACGCCCCCCGCAGGTAGCTGCTCCGGATTCTTGTAATCGCTCGAGTGCATCTGCAGCACCGGCGCATCCGCTGGCACCAACGGTGGGATCACCGGCACTTGGAAGGGGCCCGTCGCAGCAATGACGTAGTCGGCATCAATCGCCCCGGCCGAGGTCTCGACCCGGAAGCCACGGCGGTCGCCGTGACGCTGCACGGACGTGACATCGACACCCGTACGAATCGGTGCTTCGATCTGCTTGGCGTAGTCGACGAAGTAGTCGGCAACGCGCTCCTTGCCCGGGAAGGCATCGGGGTCCACGCCCTCGAAAGCGAGACCCGGGAAGCGATCGTGCCACGCAGGACCGTTGGCCACGAGCGAGTCCCAGCGCCCCGAACGCCAGCGCTCGGCAATGCGATCGCGTTCGAGCACGATGTGTGGAATCCCGCGAGAGCCGAGATGCTCGCTGATCGCGATACCCGCATGGCCACCGCCGACCACCACCACCTCGATCTCCTGGGGGAGGTCGGCCGCCACGACTCAGGCCAGCTTGGCCGTATCGAAATATTCGGTGAAGCGCACGATCATCCCGTCGCGCAACTCCACGACCATCACGAGATCGAAGTCGCAGCGCACACCCGCGAGATCAGCAGAGAGGAACTGTCCCTCCGCGAGCGCAACGTCGCCAATCATCGCGAGATGCTTGATCGGCACGCGTACCTCAGAGATCTCCGCAAAGGCGGCGGCACAGGCGGCACGAACGGCTTCGGGGCCAATAGGAAACCCGTCAAACAGCGGCCCCTCATAGACGCCGTCGGGCGCGAAGCGGTCGGCGATCGCGTCGGGGTCGCCGTTCTCCCAGGCCGTTGCCAGCGCGCGCATTGTCTCCTCGGCGTTCATCTCCGGCTCCTTCCCGCAGGTCGATCGTCCCTGCCTAGAGCGTAGCGCCTAGACGTTGAAACGCACGTTGAGGACATCGCCGTCTTGGACGATGTAATCCTTGCCCTCAACGCGCAGCTGTCCGAGCTTCGTGGCCTCGGCACGCGAGCCCGCGTTGACGAGGTCTTGCCAGTTGATGACCTCGGCACGAATGAAGCCGCGGGCGATATCGGTGTGGATCTTGCCGCCTGCTTCGACAGCATTCGAGCCCTGACGAATCGTCCAGGCCCAGACGTCCTTCGGACCAGCCGTGAAGAACGTGATCAGCTCGAGCATGCGGAAGGCCGCAGCAGCAACACGTGGCGCGCTCGGCTCTTCCTGTCCAATCTCGGCGAGAAACAACGAGCGCTCCTCGGGATCCTCGATCTCTGCGAGGTCCGACTCGAAGCGACCCGCAACCGCGACCACCTCGGCACTGCCCGCATAGGCCTGCAGCGCTGCGACCGCCTCGGGGTCACCCGACTCGGAGGTATTCGCGACGTACATCATTGGCTTCGCCGTCAAAAGATCGGTTTGCACCTCGAGCGGCAGCGCCTTGAACTTGGCGAAATCGCGCGCAGGCGAACCGGCATCGAGTACCACGGCGAGCTCGGACAAGAGGTCCGCCTCGGCCTTGGCCTCCTTCTGCCCCACCTTGACGGCTCGCTCGAGACGCTCCAGGCGCTTCGTCACCAGCGCGCCATCGGCAAACAACAACTCGAGATCGACACCCTCGGCATCCGCAGCCGGATCGAGACGACCATCGACATGGAAGACCGCTTCGTCCTCGAACGTGCGCACGACGTGGATCAACGCGTCTGCGGCACGCAATGCCTGAAGAAACTCGCCGCTGAGCCCGCCATCGCGACCAGCACCACGCTGCAAACCCGCCACGTCCACCAGCTGTACCGTCGGCGGCACCAGCCGCTGCGAATCCTCGACGGTGGCGAGCGGTGCCATGCGTGGATCTGGCACCTGAGCGACGCCCGTATTGACCGAAACCTCGGTCGCCGCGAACGGCTGGACGACGACGCCCGCACCCGTCAGCGCATTGAAGATGGTGGTCTTGCCGCAGTTCGGCAGACCGATGATTCCGATTTCGAGGCTAGCCACAGGACGTGACGATATCCGGGGTCGCTGCTTAGCGGCGCCGCCGCGCAGGCACGAAGAGCCGCGCGACCCGTCCCGTGACCGCGCCAAGTGCGTAGCCAGCCACCACATCGCTCGGGTGATGGACACCAAGATGGACTCGTGTGTACGCCATCGTGGCCGCCGCGAGCTTGAGTGGTAGGCGCGCAAACGGAACCGCATCGCCGAGCGCAACGGCAGCCGCCGCCGACATCGCCGCGTGGGACGACGGGAAGGACGACGAGGTCGGAGCCTCGATCGCCTGCGGTGCATCCTCAAGATTCGGGCGCTCGCGCTTGGCGATCAGCTTGACGCCATAGTTGACGCCGAGTGTCCCCCAGACCGCGACGGCAGTTGCGACGGCTGGCCGTGGATCGCGTTTGACCACAGAGATCGCCACGCCGAGCGCAACCCAGCCCAATCCACTATTGCCGAGCAGCGAATAGCCGCTGACCACGCGATCGACGTCGGGGCTGCGCAGACGTGCAGCGGCCACGAGCAGCGCTTCGTCCGCGGCAGTAACCCTCCCGAGGAGGTCGTTAGAAGCCGACGCGCGCCTCTTTCGAGAGGACCCGCATAAACGCGACCTGATTCGACCGGACGAACAGGTCGCCGGTCTCCGAGGCGAGTTCGAGCACACCCTCCTCGCCCTTCTCGACGGCCTTCAGCAGCTTCTTCCACGCGGCATCCGAAAGCGTCGCGGAGGTCGTACCACCACCAACAAAACCAATCTCTACCCGCACGTTCTCAGCCATGTTGATTTCCTCCCGGTTGGACGATTTCGAGCAAGACGCCGCGCACGGCGTCGGGGTGAATAAAGGCGACCTGCAGACCGAAGAGACCCGCACGCGGCGCCTCATCAATCATCTCAACTCCGGCGGCCAGCAACCGTGCACACTCAGCGTCGATGTCGGCAACCTCGTAGGCGACGTGATGCATACCCTCGCCGCGCTTCGCAATGAAGCGCCCAACGGGAGTGTCGTCCGCGTAGGGCGCGACGAGTTCGATCATCGGACCCTCCGGTGTACGAAGTGCCAACGCGCGCGTGCCCAACGCTTCCGAGTCGTGGCCGTGATCGATGGTCGCGCCAATCAGCAAGGCGTACTGCTGCGCAGCCGCCTCGAGATCCGACACGGCAATGCCGAGGTGATGAATGCCAATGGCGCCGTCCACAAGGCGGCATCGTATCGGAGGTCAACCGTCGCGGTCTCTCTAGGCAAGGCTGGCTTGCCGACGTGCCTAGAGACTCACAGAACGCGTTCGAGGCGCGGGTTCGGCAGAGGATCGCGTCCACGTTTGCCGCCCGCCTTACCGTCAACCATCACGACGTCGGCAGTAAAGTCGCGCGCACCGCGAATCAGGGCCGAACCGACGCCGTACGAGTCGACCGGTACGCCGGCTGCCTCGAAGGCCCGGATCTTCTCGGCGTTAAAACCACCGGAGACGACGATCCGTACGTTCTCGTGCCCTGCCGCGTCGAGGGCGCTGCGCACATTCCAGACCAACTGTGGATTGACACCACGGGGATCGAAGCGGCCCATCATGTCCCACAGCGAGCGATCAACCATCGTGCCCGACGTATCGAGACGCACGCCCCACAGGCGCTTGCCCAACGCGTCGGCGACCTTCAATGCCGTCCCCACGCTGTCGTTCTCGAAGTCGACCAGCACGACGAGGTTCTGCTCGGGGTCGGTGCAACGCGCGAAGGCCTCGGCCGCCGCGACCGTATCGCCACCGTAGGCCGCGATCAGACCATGCGGCACGGTGCCGAGACCACGATCGCCCCACCAGGCTGCCTGGGCATCCGTCGAGACACCAATTGCACCCGCCACGTGCGCGGCGTAGCCGTCGCCCGTCTGCACGCGGTAATGGTCGTGACGTGCAGGGAAGTACATGATCGGCTTCGGCGAAGCGGCCTGAACCACTTCACGCACGTTGGTTGCGACGAGACTGCGGCGCGCGAGGCTGCCGAGATAGACCGTCTCGAGATGGCAGAAGTGGGCGTAGTCGCCCTCGATCGTCATGACGCTTTCCCACGGCTCGATCTCGTCGCCGTCGTAGAGCGCATGGACCTCGAGATGCTCCCAGCCAGGTTCCCACGTGCCGTCATCGCGCGTGAGTCCCGCGCACTCCCGCAACGTCGCGATCGCCTCGTCAACGCCACCAAGCACCGAGGAGTAGCGCTGGAAAACCTGCACCAAGACGCGCGGCCGGTGCTCGTCACGCTCCAGCACCTTCTGCGTGTAATTGAAGTACGCATCCGAGTAATAGCCCGCACGGATCTTGTCCACGGGCAGGTCAAAGACCTCCGACGGGAGACGAGTCTTCGTGGTGCGGGGCAAGACGTTCATCTGTGGCGAGGATCGTACAGGGAATCGCAGATCCGCCACGACCCGCATACTGCCTGTGTGGCGCTCGTCACCTATCTGCCGTCCTCCGACTACGTGGCAATGCCGTGGCGTAATGGCGCTGGCACGACGCACGAGATCGCAATCGATGACAGCCCCGGCGAGAGTCAGGCGCCATTCCTCTGGCGGCTCTCGATGGCCGACCTCGCCGGCGACGGTCCGTTCTCCGAGATTGCCGATGTCGATCGCATCCTCGTCTTGCTTGAGGGCGAAGACGTGCAGTTGACGATCGCCGGCGCCGAGCCCGAACCGCTGGCAGAACACGCGGCGATCGCCTTCCCTGGCGATGTGCCGACGAGTCTGACGATGGCGCCCGGTAGTGGGCGCGACCTCAACCTGATGTGGGATCGTACGCGCGTCCACGGCACGGTCGACATCTTGAACATCGGCGACACGCTGCAGATCGAGGAACACATCGCCTTTGCAATCGCGCTCGGAACCTCAGCCACGATCGAAGTCGACGGCGATGAGCACGTGCTCGGCGAACAAGACGCACTCCAGCTCGATGACGCTACAACCTTCGCCGTCCTTGACGGCGAGGTCTACGTCGCACGCATCGACTAGCCGAAGACGCCGGCCGAGATCGCCTCGGCGATGGCCTCAAACTCAGCGCCTTGCGAACGATCTTCGATCAGCGGTGGCGAGAGCACACGCACCTTCTCGTATTCGGCCTCAAGTAGTTCGCCCGACCGTAGCGGGCGGCGGAGATCAAAACCCTGTGCGGCGGAGACCAACTCGACCGCCACGACACGTCGCGCGAGCGCCAAGACCTGCATGGCCTGTAGCCCGGCCGTTGCGCCCATCGAATTGAAGTCCTCTTGCCCTGCGCTCGTTGGCAGGCTGCCGACGCCCGCGGGGTGCGACAACACAGCCCCCTCAGCGACCAGGCTCGCGGCCATGTACTGCGCGATCATCAGACCCGACTTCGTGCCGGGGTCGGCAATCAAGAACGGCGGCAGCGCATGAGGGTCGCCGCTACGCCCGTCCATCAGGCGAAAGATCCGGCGCTCAGAGAAGGCGGCCAGTTCTTGCACCGCGATCGTCAACATGTCGAGTGGCAGCGACAGTGGCTGGCCGTGGAAGTTACCGCCCGAGAGGACATCGCCATCCTCGACGAAGAGGAGCGGGTTGTCGGTGACAGCACCGTACTCTGGCTCGATCGCCCGCTCGACGTAGGCGAGCGCCTCACCGATGGCGCCGAGCACCTGTGGGATGCAGCGCAACGTGTAGGCATCCTGGACGCGTTCGCAGTCGGCGTGACTCTCGCGCATCGTCGAGCCGTCCATCAACTCGAGCAGGCGGGCGGCAACGGCCTGCTGCTCCGGGCGATTGCGCAAGGCGTGAAGTCGTGGATCAAACGGCGTCGACGACCCGAGCAGCGCGTCGACCGACATTGCCGCAGCAACCTGCGCGGCGGCGTAGAGCCGTTCGGCGTCGGTCACGGCCAGCGCTCCAATCGCCGTCATCAGGTGCGTCCCGTTGAGCAGCGCCAGGCCCTCTTTCGGGCCGAGCGCAATCGGCGCAACACCAATCGCGCTGAGCGCCTCTCCACCTGGCATGCGAACTCCACTCGCAGAAATTGCCTCACCCTCACCAATCAGCGCGAGGGCAAGGTGTGCAAGAGGTGCCAGATCCCCACTGGCCCCGACCGAGCCGCGCGATGGCACCACCGGAGTGACGTTGCGGTTGAGCAGCTCGATCAGCGACTCAACGATCTCCACCCGCACACCGGAATGACCGCGCGACAACGAGGCTGCCAAGAGCACCATCATGGCGCGCGTGACGTCGACCGGCAGTGGCTCGCCGACACCGACGGCATGGCTCCGCACGATATTGACCTGCAACTCCGAAAGCTGATGATCCGGGATCCGTACGGACTCAAGCGAACCAAAGCCGGTGGTCACGCCGTAGACGGCCTGCCCTTCGCCCGCCACGCGAGCGATCATCTCGGCGGCCGCACCAATACGGGTCCGGGCGTGCTCGCCGAGTTCGACATCCGCATCGCCTGTCGCGACCGCCACGATCTGCAGGCGGGTCAGGGGAGCGCCATCAAGGAGCACAGTCTGGGGGGAACTCATCCGGACATCATCGCGCACTCGCGACCGCTTGGACAAATGACCCGTCAATCAGCTGCTGTCCGTCAATCGGATCAGTAATCCACCCGGCAGCCTGTGCTGCAGCAACAACGACGCCGATCGTCTGATCGAAATATTCGCCGCCTGGTAATAGTTCGACCGCATTGGCCGCGAGGTCGTAGAGGCTGAGGCCAGCGAGGTCGACGGCAGCGGTCGTTAGGTCCGTGTCCGTGACGCCAGCAACATCGGCAATCACGATGTCCTGTTGATCGCGATCGAAGGCGTACAACGCCTGCCACCCACGGACAAAGGCAAGAATCTGTCCTGGTCGCTGAGCCGCGACATCCTGACGAACCACAAGCACGTGTGAGATGAGCCCCGGGTAGTCACCAGCCGTGTACAGCACATGGAGAGTGGGATCGGCAGCAATCGCCGCCTCCGCCTGCGTGGCCGTGACAGCGGCGGCCGCGACCTCTCCCCGTACCAGCATCAACCCAGGATCTGGGCCATTGGCAGGCACGACTCGTACGGTCGAACGTGGGATGTTGTCCGCTGCAAGTGCTCCCTGCACGAGCAACTCACCTTCTGACCCCTGCGACACAGCCACGTCTTGACCCGCGAGACCCGGAATATCTGCGACATCAGCGCGCGCCAAGATCGCGTGACTCGACGTGCCCGCTGTCAACAGCATCACGATCCGGATTGGTACCCCGCTCGAGGCAAGCCTGACGGCCTCATCAGAGGCCACAACGGCAGCGTCAACTGTTCCGTCCTGCAACTCGCTACTGACAGTCGAAGAGGTCGCCACCTCAGTAATTCGCGCGCTGAGCCCCTGCTGTCCGAGCAATCCCTGCATGCCCGCAACGCGCAACAACCCGAGCGTCGTCGACGGACGCCCCACCACTCGAAAAATACCGGGCTCCACTGGCAGGCTCGCATCGATCGGCGACGGTGGCACGGTGATCGTGAGTGGATCAACGGTTGCGTCGGCAGTCGTGGTGGCACCACCCGAGCCGCCACAGGCCGCCGACATCAGAGCCACGGCAAACACGCCGATCAGGACGGGCCAGCGAACGTCTCGAATCCTCATTCCCACCTGCGCATCATGACGCGCATGGAGGCGTTCCGTGGTCGCTGGCTCAAGGTACGGCACACTATGAGCACGATGGCTTCGACCACGGACTTCTCTCTGACCGCCACTCCGGGGCGCCAACTCCCCGTCGCCGTGCGCGCCGAGGGGTGTCGCATCTGGACCGCCGACGGTCGCGAATTTATCGATGCCTGCGGCGGTGCGATGGTCATGAGCGTTGGCCATTGTCATCCACGGCTGATCGAGGCACTCAAGCGCCAGGCTGATGAAGTGACATTTACGTATCGCTTCGCGTTCTCGAACGAGCCGATGCTCGAGCTCGCGGATCTGCTCCGTGAGATTTCGCCGATGCCGCGTACGTGGTCGTTCTTCAACTCGTCCGGCTCCGAATCCGTCGAATCGGCGATTCATCTTGCCCTGCTCTACTGGCAGCTCCTCGGCCAGCCCGGCAAGACGGAGTTCATCTCCCGCTACCCGTCGTACCACGGCTCCACGATTGCGGCACTTGGACTGTCGGGTACGAGCCGTCGCGATTCGTTCGAGGCGTTGTTGACGAAGAACGCGGTCGCCCAGACGCCAAATGCCGATATCCGCGCGCGGCGCACGCCCGCCGACGAGGTCGAGTTCGCGATCAAGCAACTTGAGGACGCGATCGCGGCACGTGGGGCAGACAAGATCGCCGGCGTCTTTCTCGAACCGATCACGGGTGCAAGCGGAGCCGCCGTGACACCACCCGACGGATACCTCCAGCGGGTCCGCGAGCTGTGCACGCGCCACGGCCTCTTGATGATTTGCGACGAGACGATCACCGGCTTTGGTCGCACAGGCGCCTGGTTTGGTGTCGAGCAATGGGGCGTCTCCCCCGACGTGATTACCTTCGCCAAGGGCGTCACCAGTGGTGTCGTGCCGTTCTCCGGCATGCTCGTGGCCGGAGACGTCGCCGACGTCCTGATGGCATCGCCCGACGGTTTTCCGGTCGGACACACGTTCTCGGGCTATCCGCTGGGGTGTGCGGTTGGCGCCGAGATGATCCGCGTGATCCGCGATGAGGGCCTGCTCGAAAATGCGCGCGTAATGGGCGAGCGTCTCCGCGCTGGCCTCGAAACGATCGCCGCCACGACCCCCCACATCGGTGACATTCGCGGCATGGGCCTCTTGCAGGGCATCGAATTTGTGGAAGATCCTGAGAGCCTCGCCCCCCGTGCTGGCGCAGCTGCGCGCGTCACGGCTGCCGCACGAGACCGGCAACTAATGATCTACTCATGCCCGACCGCCCTTGGCAGTAGCGTGCTGGAGGCAGTCCTACTTGCACCACCCTTGAATATCACCAGCACAGACGTCGATCAGATCCTTGATCGACTATCCGACGCGATTGGAGCCGCATGACCGAGATCGATGACGCAGCAGCGATGTACCGGGCAGCGGTCGACGTAGCCCTCACGGGCGAGGTCGGCATGTGCCCCGATTTTGATCGTCACCTGCAAGAAGAAGTTTGGCGTCTTCTCTGCGCCGACCGCGATCGCCTGCTGACGTTCTGTCAGCGCATGGGCATCATCGTCGGCCGCTTGACGACCCGGCAGACGCTCAAGAGCGAGAACCCGATCTTCGAGCTGATCGTGCACGGCGACGATGCGGACACCGTCCGTCAGCTCGCCGGTCGCGATCGACCGCTGCGGTAGCGCAACACAGCTCTACCGGTGATCAACTTTGCTTTGGGGTCAGACCCCTGTGCAAAGTTGCGATCTTTGCTTAAGGGTCTGACCCCAAAGCAAAGTTGATCGCCCCGGGTTCGCTCTGCCGTACGATCCCGGTATGTCCCGCCGTCCCGTCGTCATCAAGCTCGGTAGTTCGACGCTAGTCGATGCGGATGGGCGCCTGCGTCGCAGCCGACTCGATCGGATCGCGGACGAGATGAGCCAGGTGGCGCAGGACACCCCGCTGTGCATCGTCTCGTCGGGTGCCATCGCGCTCGGTATCGGGACGCTCGACCGCGCCGAGCGGCCGAGTACGGTCGCCGAGCTGCAGGCCGCGGCCGCCGTTGGCCAGGCCGTGTTGCAGCAGGCCTGGCAGCGCGCACTCGGGCGTTCCGATCGCGCAACAGGACAGGTGCTCCTGGCAGCGGGCGACTTCGAGCGCCGCGAGTCGTACCTCAATGCCCGCCATACCCTTGAAACACTGCTCGCCTGGGGTGTCACCCCGATCGTCAACGAGAACGACTCGACGGCCACGCAAGAGATCACCTTCGGCGATAACGACGCGCTAGCCGCCCAGGTCGCCGTCCTACTCGGGGCACGCCTGCTCGTGCTGCTGACCGACCAAGAGGGTCTCTACACACGCGATCCGAAGCATCCCGATGCGGCACTCGTCCGCGAGGTGCCCGACCAGGCCGCGCTGGCCGCCATCGATACAACCGCTGACGGCTCTGCCTGGGGTAGCGGTGGCATGCGTTCGAAGGTCGCGGCGGCAGAGCTCGCACGTGCGGGCGGAGCAGCCTGTGTGATCGCCAACGGTGGCCGGAGCGGCGCCATCGCCGCGGCCGTGGCAGGCGAATCGATTGGCACGCGTTTTCCGGCCCGTGGCGACGCGCCATCGGCGTACAAGCTCTGGCTACTCCACGGCCTGACAACAGTAGGACGCATCGAAGTCGACCCTGGTGCCCGCAAGGCGTTGGAGTCCGACGGGGCATCGCTGCTGCCGGTTGGCATTCGGAGTCTGAGTGGCCGCTTTGCTGCGGGTGATGGCGTAGAGCTCGTCGATGCAGACGGCACGGTCTTTGCTCGTGGTGTTGCCGAGATGGGTAGCGACGAACTCAAGGGTCATGTCGGCAAACGGGGCGCTGACCCCGCCGTGCACCGCGACCGCCTCGTGCTGATCCAACCAGCATAAATACCGCTCACAGCCGTTATCCTCCGCGCATGAGCGCCACCACCGACATCAGCAGCCGCGGCCGAGCCGCTGCGCGCGCACTCCGAAGCGCCGACACCGATCTACGCGACGCCGCACTGCAGGCGATCGCCACGGAGTTGGAGCAGAATGCCGCGGCGATCCTGGCCGCCAATGCGGAAGACGTTGCTGCAGCCGTAGCCTCGAATACCGCCGCCTCGCTCGTTGACCGTCTGACACTCAACGACGAGCGCCTGGCAGCACTGGCACAGTCCGTGCGCGACGTTGCTGCGCTCCCCGACCCCGTTGGTCGCGTCGTCGAGGATCGTCGCCTGCATAACGGGCTCGAACTGAGCAAGGTCTGCGTCCCGATCGGGCGCGTCCTCGTGGTGTACGAATCGCGTCCTAACGTGACAGTCGAGGTCGCTGCGCTGTGCATCAAGTCGGGCAACGTGGCGCTTCTGCGCGGCTCGGCAGCAGCAGTACGAAGCAATGCGGTACTGGGCGACACCGTGCGCGCCGGACTCGTTGCCGTCGGGCTCCCGGCCGACGTCGTGATCTCGATCGAGGGGTCGCGTGACGATCTCGGCGAACTCGTCAGCGATGCCACCACCGCCGACATCGTCGTGCCGCGCGGCGGCGAGGCGCTCAAGGACTTTCTGCTCGAGAAGAGCCGCATCCCTGTGCTGGCGGCCGCCGGTGGCATTTGCCATGTCTACCTCGACCGCGACGCAGATGCCGAGATGGCCGTGGCGATCACGATGAACGCCAAAGTGCAGCGTCCGGGTGTCTGCAATGCGGCCGAGA
>CANKHS010000028.1 GCA_947481755.1 Actinomycetota bacterium
TCGGCGCCGTAGCAGCGAAGCAGACGTGCGCGGACAACCTCGGGCACTGCCGGAAACCGCCCCGCTAGCTCGCCCGCAAAGCCAATCGGATCGACTGCGCTCGGCACCGGGCCAGGCGGCACGGCTGCAAACGCCGGCAGCGCCTCCGCTGCGACCTGCGCGCCGATGTGCAGCCACGTTGTCAGCTTGCCGCCGGCCACCGACAACATGCCGCCACGTCCACGCGAAATAACCGTCTCGCGGCGCGCACCACTCGTCGTGACGTCTCCGAGTGGCAGCACGCGCAGACCAGCGAAACGCGCGCGAATACGTTCTGGGCGAATCATCTCGGGCAGCAGACTGATCGCCGCCTCGCGAAGGATTTGATGCTCGTCCTGATCGTCCGCCGCGACCACTGCCGGATCGCCGTCGTACGGCGTGTCGGTGGTGCCGAGCATCAGCTTGCCGTGCCACGGAATCGCGAAGGTCACCCGCCCATCGGGTAGTGGTGTCGTGACCGCCGCCGACCACGGCTCGTCGCAATCGAGCAACAGGTGGACACCCTTGGCGAGGCGAACACTCGGCGCGGCCTGTGGATCCTCGAGGAGCCGCACACGATCGACCCAGGGGCCCGTGGCATTGACGACGGTCGTCGCCTGGACCTCGACGGTGGCCCCTGACAGTTGGTCGCGCAATTTGGCGCCGACGATGCGGCCACCGGCATTTGGAAGTGCCACGACTTCGAGGTGATTCGCCACGCACGCACCAAGCGCGGCTGCCGCGCTCAGTGCGCTGAGCGTGAGGCGGGCATCGTCAGTGCGATGGTCGTGATAGACGAGTGCGCCGCGCAGGCGGTCAATCGCGAGCCCCGGTGCGCGGCGTTGAGCCTCTGCGAGAGCGACCCCACCGCTATGGCCATCGCGCCAGCGCGACAACGCTCCGTACAGCGCAACGCCAGTCCGGAGCCGCGCCGCCTCGAGACGAGAGCCCGTCAGCGGCACAACAAACGGCAGCGGCTCGACGAGGTGTGGCGCAACGACGGTGGCGTTGAACCAGCGCTCGTGGTGCGCCTCGCGCACCAGCCGGAGGTCGCCCATCGCGAGGTAGCGCAGGCCACCGTGGAGCAGCTTGCTCGAAGCACTCGAGGTTGCGCCCGCAAGATCGTGCGCGTCCACAACCGCCACGCTCGCGCCGGCACGAGCCGCCGCCCAGGCCGTCGCCGCCCCGATCGCTCCGGCGCCGATCACCAGCAGATCGAAGCGCTCGGACGCCACTCGGGTAAGCACATCTTTCCGGCGACGCGAGAGCGATACAGGTTCGGGAGCCATTACCCGACAGACAGTAACCGCGAACCTCAGCCATACTCCACGTATGAGCTCCCCCGCCACGCACTCCCCCTCTGCCCGCGGCAACGCCGAGGCGCTTCGCAACATCTGGCATCCCGTCGCCTTCGTAGAGACACTCGGGGAGGCACCGATCCCGGCCGATCTGCTCGGCGAGCCGCTCGTGATCTGGCGCGACTCGACCGGCACGGCCAAGGCGATGTCGGATCTCTGCATCCATCGTGGCACCGCGCTTTCGCTCGGCCGCGTGGAGGGCGACGAGATCATCTGTGCGTATCACGCGTGGCGCTTTGCCTCCGATGGCCGCTGCACGGCAATCCCGCAGCTCGCCGACCCAACCAAGGTGCCGGCCAAGGCGCGCATCGCAACGCACCACTGCCAGGAGCGGTATGGCCTGATCTGGGTCTCGCTCGACGAGCCGCGCTGGGACCTGCCCGAGATTCCTGAATTCGAGACGGATGGCTGGGTGCTCGTCAATACTGGACCGTACACGTGGGAGTCGGACGCCTCGCGCCAGCTCGAAAACTTCACCGACTTCGGCCACTTCCCCTGGGTCCATCCCGGCCTGCTCGGCGACCCCGAGCGCCCCGTCGTCCCGGAGCACGAGGTACGGACCGACGGACACGTGCTGCACTACGAGATCATTCGACCCGAAGCACCAAACTCGGACGACTTTCCCGTCTTTAACAACGAGGAGACTGAAGTTCCGACGCGGCGCTCGCGCTACGAGTTGCACCTGCCGTACACGATCGCGCTGCGCCTAGGCTGGGGCGGCGACGACGGCATGGTCTACCTCTTCGCCTCACAGCCCTGCGGGCCCGATACGAGCCGCGGCTACGTCGTGATTGGTCGCAACTACAACTTCGAGCAGCCAGACTCGGTCCTGAAGGACTTCGAAGACGTAATCTTCAATCAGGACCAGGTCGTCGTCGAATCACAGCGCCCTGAGCGCGTGCCCTTCGATCTTGCTGACGAACTGCACCTCAAGTTCGACGCCGTCGCGGTCAACTACCGTCGCGCCATGCGGGCCAACGGACTGACGACCGACTAGAGCACCTTCGACAGGAACGCCTTCGTGCGTTCGTGCCGAGGATTGGCGATCACCTCACGCGGGTCGCCCGACTCGACGATCACGCCCTCATCCATAAAGACCAGTGTGTCGCCGACTTCGCGGGCGAAGCCAATCTCGTGCGTGACGACGATCATCGTCATGCCGTCCTTGGCGAGACCGCGCATCACGTCGAGCACCTCACCCACCAGCTCGGGGTCGAGTGCGCTCGTCGGCTCGTCGAACAACATCAGCTTCGGCTCCATCGCCAGTGCGCGAGCGATTGCGACGCGCTGCTGCTGCCCACCAGAGAGTTGCATCGGATAGGCATCGCCACGGTCGCCAAGGCCGACGCGCTCGAGTAGTGCCTGGGCGCGCTCGCGCACGACCTTCTTCGACTCGCCTCGCACCGTCAAGGGCCCTTCCATGATGTTGCCAAGCGCCGTCATGTGCGGAAAGAGGTTGAAGCGCTGGAAGACCATGCCGATCTCGGCGCGCTTCTTCGCGACCTCGTTCTCCTTCAACTCGTGGAGGTTCTCGCCCTTACGGACATACCCCACTAGTTCGCCGTCAACCGACAATTCGCCCGCGTTGATTTTTTCGAGATGGTTGATGCAGCGCAAGAACGTCGACTTGCCAGACCCGGAGGGACCGAGAATGCAGGAAACCTCACCCGGCTGGACCTCGAAGTCGATGCCGCGCAACACCTCGACGCGACCGAACGACTTGCGCAGACCCCACGCCCGCACCATCGGCACCCCCGCGGTCATGCTGGCACTCCCGAAATCTTCGTCCGTAGACGCTGTAATGGCGTCGGCGGCAGGTTGCGCATCGCTCCCTTAGCGAAGTGGCGCTCGATGTAGTACTGCCCGACGTACATCACCGTCGTCAGGATCAGATACCAGATGCTTGCCACGATCAGGAGTGGGATCGTTTCGTACGTACGCGAGTAGATGATCTGCGCCGAGTACAGCAATTCGGCGTAGCCGATCACGGAAATGATCGAGGTGTTCTTGAGCATCGAAATCGTCTCGTTGCCGGTCGGCGGCACGATCACACGCATTGCCTGTGGCAGCACGATGCGGCGAAGCGTCTGCCGCCGTGTCATGCCAATCGACTGGGCGGCTTCGGTCTGGCCCTCGTCAACAGAGATGATGCCGCCACGGACGATCTCCGCCATGTACGCGCCCTCATTTAGCGCTAGCCCGAGCACTGCGGCGGTGAACTGCGTAATCAGCACGTTCGCGCTGCCCTCCCAGAGCGTTGGCCCAATCCAGGGAATGCCAAACGAGATCACGGGATAGAGCGCGGCGAGGTTGAACCAGAAGATCACCTGTACCAGCAGCGGAGTGCCGCGGAAAAACCAGATGTAGAGCTCGGAGGCGCCCGCCACGATCTTGTTCGGCGACAGCTTCATAACCGCGAGGATGATGCCGAGGACGACGCCCAGCACCATCGAGAGGATCGTCAACTCGATCGTGATCACCAAGCCACGCATAATCGTATCGGCGAACATGTAGTGCCAGACTGTCGACCAGCCGAAGCGCGGGTTCGTGACTACGCTCCGAGCCGCAATCCCGCCAATGGCCAGCACAATCGCCGCAGCCACCCAGCGCCACGGGTGGCGCGCAGGGATGGCGCGAATCGGCGGTGCTGCTTCGCGCTCGTCAGGCGACGGGGTCGTGCTCACTTGGAACCACTTTCCCCTTCACTCGAACGCATCACAGACTCCTCCGGTCGCGCAACTCTACCGCTGCCGGGACAAAAACGCACGGTGGGCGGTTCGGATCTCTCTCGAGACCAGAACCGCCCACTGGCTTTAACTGATCGCGCCGTTGATCTTCGGATCGGTGATGGCGCCACTCTCGACGCCCCACTTCTTCAGGATCGCGGTGTACGTACCGTCCGCCATCAGCTTCTTCAATGCTGCGAGGATCGGCTCAGCAAGACCGCTGTCCTTCGGAATTGCCAGGCCATACGGAGCAACGTCGAACGACGTGCCGATGACTGTCAACTTACCGTCGGACTTCTGGGCAATCCACTCCAAGGTCGGGGTGTCTGCCATCGCAAAGTCGACCTGGCCGCTGGCAACCGCAAGGTTGACGGCGTTCTGGTCGGGGAAGGCAATCGCGGTGATCTCCGGCTTGCCGGCCGCCTTGCACTTCTCACTCTGAGCAATCGCCGGATCGGCCGATGTCGAGCCCTTCTCGAAGCCCACCTTAAGGCCACAAGCATCTTCGATAGTCGTGAACTTCGCTCCATCCACACCGGCGATGAAGCTCGTGCCAGCCTGGAAGTACGTGACGAAGTCGACGACCTGCTCGCGCTCCTTGGTGTCCGTAAACGCGGACATACCGAGGTTGTACTTGGCAGACGTCAGACCCGGGATAATCGAGTCGAAGCCGGCGTTGACGAAGTTCCACTTGAGGCCCATGACCTGACCAATGGCGATGCCAAGGTCGACGTCCATGCCCTCAATCGTCGAGCCGTCCTCTGCGAACAACTCGGCGGGTGGGTACGTTGCATCGGTAGCAACTGTCAACTCGCCCTTGCTGGCGATGTCGGCTGGCACCATCGCTGCGATCGTGTCGTCCTTGGCTGCCGTGATGGCGCCCGAGTCCGCGGCCGCGCTCGAAGAAGAGCTGTCGGAGCCACCACAGGCCGTTGCGACCATTGCGACCACAATCACCAGTACGGCGAGAAGCAGCGCGCTGCGTCGTTGAATTGCACTCATATCGATTCCTCCCAGGAAGTCGTCTCCCGGGAACTGTAGACGTTCCCACCAATCCCATAACAATCGATACCGCCACGACCCGATTCTGGCTCGCGCAAACTTCCGTCGTTTCGCCGTATGCTCCTGCCTATGGCGGCGATTGAACGCGAGGCAACGTGTATCTGGGAGGGCTCGTTAGCGCAGGGTACTGGGCGACTTTCGTCGGCCTCGAGCCTCGCCTTTAGTGGCCTCGCCCTCTCTCTGCCAACGCGGATTGGACAGCCGAACGACGAGACAAGCCCCGAGGAATTGCTGGCCGCCGCCCACGCTGGCTGTTACGCGATGGCGCTTGCCTCGATCTTGACGAACGCCGAAGTGCCCCCCGGTCGGCTCGATGTGCGCTGCCGGATTAGCCTCGACGACGTTCCTGGTGAAGGGTTTCGCATCACTCAGTCGTCGCTGATCGTCGCGGCAGATGTCGGTGGCGTCTCGCGCGATGCATTGCGGGCGGCGATGGATGCGGCCGACCAGACCTGTCCCTACTCGGCACTGCTGCGCGATGCCGGCGCGGACGTCTCGACGGAGATCGCGCGTTGACCGCCAAGCTCGCAGTCAACGAGTGCACCAAGACCTTCGGACCGACTGTCGCGCTCGCCTCGACGACGCTTGCGATTGAGCCAGGCGAGTTTGTCTCTCTGGTCGGCCCATCGGGTTGTGGCAAGTCGACGCTCTTCAATGTCGTCTCTGGCCTGCTGCGCCCGGACAACGGTCGCGTCGAGATCGATGGTGTCGACGTCACCGGCCACAGCGGCCACGTCGGCTACATGCTGCAGAAGGACCTGCTGATTCCCTGGCGCAGCGTCGTCGACAACATCACGCTCGGTGCGGCCCTGACGCGTGGCGTCACCAAGGCCGACCAGACCCAGGCCGTCGACTTCGCGCGTCGCTATGGACTCGGCGATTTCCTCGACCACTACCCGCACGCCCTGAGCGGCGGCATGCGCCAGCGCGTTGCGTTGATGCGCACGCTCGCCACCAACCATGACCTGTTGCTGCTCGACGAGCCGTTCGGAGCGCTCGACTCGCAGACGCGGCTCGAGATGCAGCAGTGGTTGCTCGAGGTGTGGTCCGAGACGCAACGCACCGTGTTGTTCGTGACACACGATGTCGACGAGTCGATCTTCCTCTCCGATCGCATTCTTGTGATGAGCCCACGGCCGGGGCGCATCGTGTCGGAGCTTGTCGTCAATCTGCCCCGCCCCCGCACGCTGCAACAGATGACGGAGCCCGACTTTATCGCCGTCAAGCGCCAGATCCTTGACCTTTTGCACGGAACGGTGACCGTATGAATTGGCGGACTTCTGCACGCGTCGTGCTGATCCCCGTCGTCTCGATCCTGCTCGTCTTCCTGGTCTGGGATCTGATCATCCGCATCTTCAACGTCGAGCCGTTCGTGGCGCCGTCACCGGGCGAAGCACTCGGCGCATTGCGCGACAACTGGTCGACGCTGTGGCCGCTCGCGATCGAGACAATTCGCGAGACGACCTACGGCTTCGTGCTCGGCGCCGTCCTCGGCTTCGTCCTCGCCGTCGCGATGGCGCAGACGCGCATTGTCCAGGGCCTGGTCTACCCCGTACTGATCTCCTCACAGGCCGTACCCATCATCGCGATTGCCGCACCACTGGTGATTCTGCTTGGCTTTGGCATCTGGCCGAAGATCGTGATCGTCGCCTGGATCGTGTTCTTTCCGGTCGCCGTCAGCGTGCTTGATGGGCTCGCCAACGTCGACGAGGACCTCCTCAAACTGGCCCATGTCATGGGCGGTACGCGCTCACGGGTATTCCTCAAGATCCGCCTGCCAGCCACGGTTAGTCCGCTCTACTCTGGCCTCAAGATCGGCGCTACCTATGCCGTGACGGGCGCGATTATTGGCGAATTGGTCGCCTCAACCGGCGATTCGCTCGCGGGCTTTCAACGCAACGCCAACAGCTCGCTCGACACGCCTGCCGTCTGGGGCACAACGATCCTGATGACCGCGATCGGCATCGGCTGGTTCTTGCTTGTGATGACATTCGAGCGCCTGACCACACCTTGGCGCACACGTAACACGGTACGACGGCTACCCTTTAGTCGTCATAACGACTGATTGCCCCCGGAGACCCTGATGAAGCCCACCCGCCTGCTCGTTCTCGCACTCGCCCTCACTGTCGGCCTTGTCGCAGCTGCCTGCGGAGGCTCCGACTCGAGCTCGACGACTGCTGCGTCGACTGCTGGTGGTTCGACCGCAGCCGCGGCACCCGTCGACATCACGTTCTCGTACGACTGGCCAACCGTCGACTTCGAAGTGATCCCAATCGTCGTCGCCGATGAGAAGGGCTTCTTCGCTGCCAACGGCGTCAACGTCGAGGTGGTCTTCCCACCGGACCCAGCGTCGGCCACCAAGATCCTCGCCACCGGCGACTCTAACCTCGGCCTGATCACCACCACCGACATGGCCTTTGCCGTCAAGAACAACCTGCCCGTCACCTCGATCGGCAACTACACGACGGGCAACAACTGGGGCCTCTTTACGAAGCCCGGCGTGACGATCGGTCTCGATACCCTCAAGGGCAAGAAGATCTCGACCTACGGTGACTCGTGGACGAACGCGATGCTGCCGTTTGTGCTCAAGTCGGCGGGGTTGACGGACAAGGACGTCCAGGAAGTGACCGTCGACTGGGATCTGCCGCTGCTCCTCAACGGCAAGATCGACATCGCGACGAACACGACCAACTTCCTGATTCCCGGCGTCAAGGACAAGACGGGCAAAAACCCGGAGTGGATTCTGGCGCGCGACAACGGCGCCCCCAACGTTCCGGTTTGGGTCTACGCCGGCAACAAGGACTGGCTCGCCAAAAACCCTGCTGCCGCCAAGGGCTTCCTGGCCGCGATCGCGCAGGCGACCGAGTGGGCTGGGGCGAACCCGGACGAGGCCGCAGCGCTGTTCGATAAGGCCTACCCCGACAATGGTTACTCGCACAACTACAACCGCATCGGGTGGGTCGAGACCTACAAATTTATGAAGAACAACGATGGCTCTCTGTTGACGCAGAGTGATGAGCAGTGGACGCAACTGGGTGATGCGCTCAAGGGCATCGGTCAGCTCGACACCGTCGCCACCCCGTCGGCGTACTACACGAACGAGTATCTACCTACGAAGTAGCGTGCCTCGGGATACGGATATGCCGTCCGATCGTGCTTCTAACGTCGGCAGCATGTCCACAACCTCCCCCCCTGCTGGCGGCTTTCTCGAGCGCCACTTCAAAATTACGGAGCGCGGTTCGACCGTGCGCACCGAGGTCATCGCCGGGATCGTGACGTTCGCGACGATGGCGTACATCCTGTTCGTCAACCCGTCCGTTCTCCACTCGCTCTCGGACAGCGCAGGCGTGACGCTGCCGCTCTCTGCACTGCTGACGGTCACCGCACTCGCCGCGGCGATCGGCACGATTGCGATGGGCATCTTCGGGAACGTCCCGTTTGCGATCGCCGCCGGCTTGGGCCTCAACGCCTTCGTAGCCTTCGGACTCGTCGGCGCACGCGGACTGACCTGGCCCGAGGCGATGGGCGTGATCGTCGTCGAAGGTCTGATCATCGCGGTTCTCGTGATCGTCGGTCTGCGCGAGAAGATCCTGATCGCATTCCCTGATGGTCTACGACGAGCTATTGGTGCCGGCATTGGTGCCTTTATCGCGATCATCGGCCTGCACGATGCTGGCATCGTGTTGTCAGCATCAGAGGGTGACTCGCGTGTCTCAGTCATCACCGGCGACCTCGTCAGCTGGCATACCGCTGTCTTTGTCGTTGGCCTGATCATCGCTGGCGTGCTGATTGCCCGTGGCGTGCGTGGTGCACTGTTGATTTCGATCATTGCGTCGACGATCTTCGCGATCATCGTCAACAAGGCCTCGGGTGGCACAGAGTGGTCGGGCGGCGTTGCCGACATCCCGACCAGCGTGTTTGCAACACCCGACTTCGGACTCGTCGGCCAGTTCAGCTTCAACTTTGTCAACGTACTCGGCTTCGGCACGGCCTTCGCGATTGTGATCGCGGTCATGCTGTCGGACTTCTTCGACACGATGGGTACTGCGGTTGCCCTTGGCCGCAAGGCAGGTCTCGTTGACGAGAGCACCGGCACGATGCCGCGTCTGCGTCGCATCCTGCTGATCGACGGCCTTGCTGCCGCACTCGGTGGCGCCACCTCGTCGTCGTCGAACACGACCTACATCGAGAGCGCGTCCGGTATCGGCGAGGGTGGGCGCACCGGCCTGACCTCGGTCACGACCGGCATTCTGTTTGCCTTCGCCATGCTGCTCGCACCGATTGCTGGTGTGATTCCCTCGGAGGCAACGGCACCTGCGCTCGTCGTCGTCGGTGCGCTGATGCTTGGCCAGATGGCCAAGATCGACTGGGACGACATCGGCATTGCCCTGCCAGCCTTGCTGACGATTCTGATCATGCCCGCCACGTACTCGATCACCAACGGCGTTGGCTTCGGCATCGTCTCGTACGTCGTCATCGCCGTGCTCCGCGGCAACCCCAAGGGCGTGCACCCACTGCTCTACGGCTGCGCCGCGCTCTTTACCTGGTACTTCATCTACGGCGCGATCTAGCGACACGGCCGCGGCGTCATGTTTGGCGAAATGCTGAACATGCGCCGCGGCCTCCTTTTTGCTCTCGCCCTTGTTGCGCTGGTTGGCGCTGGCTGCGGTGGCGCCGGAACCCGCTCTGCCTCTGTTGGCGAACCGGTTCCCGTGACCGCACCGGAGCCACCCACCGGTGCGACGCCCGTGCTGACTGGCTCGCTCCAAGACATCGACGGGACGCAGCAGGCATTGGCGTCCTACACGGGCAAGGTCGTACTCGTCGTCAACACCGCCTCGCACTGTGGCTTTACGCCGCAGTACAAAGGCCTAGAAGCGCTTTACAAGCAGTACGCCAGCAAGGGCTTCGTGATCCTCGGCTTTCCGTCGAACGATTTTCGGCAAGAACTTGCCAGCGATAGTGACGTCAAGACGTTTTGCTCCACGAACTACGGCGTCACGTTTCCGCTCTTCGCCCGCACGTCAGTCACAGGTCCAGATGCCAACTCGCTCTTCGCAGCACTGGCAAAAGAGCCGGACGCGATCGGCGCGCCGCCAACCTGGAACTTCACGAAATACCTGCTCAATCGCTCGGGTGAACCGGTGGCACGCTGGGACTCGAACGTCGAGCCAGGTACGCCAGAGGTGACGCGCAGCATCGAAGCCCTCCTCGCGCAGCAGACCTAGCCTCCTGCGCGGTGCGTCGCGATCGAGCGACTAGCGCTTGCGAAACGAACGTGCGACGCGGCCAAGCAGGCCGTTCTCCGCACGGAGACGCTGCATGTCGTTGATGCGAGCGTTGTAGCGAAGCTGCGTGTTGTGGTGCGAGTAGAACATGTCGAGCCTTCCTTAGGGGACGAGCGCAGCGCCCGAAGACGCACACTCACTATGGCACACAAATGCGTCACAAAGTCCACGAATCCTGCCTCGACACCACCCTGATACGAGTCGGAAGACCAAACGACCGGGGATGACTACGCCACGCGAAAGTTTGGGTTGACGATGATGCCAACCAGAAAACCGCTTGGCTCGCGCACCGAGGCGACGCGAATACCGTCGCCCACATCGGTCACCGGCTGATGTTCCGTCGCACCTGCCGCCAGCAGTTCCGCGAAGGCGGCATCGGCATCGTCGACGCCCCAGTACGTGATCGGGCCATCCTCCGGGTTCGCTCCCGGGTTGAGTCCCAACTCGTACCCTCCGACGTCGAAGCCGACGTAGAACGGCTCATCGAAGTACGGCTCGCAGCCGAGTAGATCGACGAACCACGCACGACTCGCTGCGAGATCTGGCGCCGGATAGATCGTGGTCCTGAGTCCGTGAAACAGCATTCTGCTCCCTCATTCTCTGGCTTGCTTCTAACAGATCGTCGATCGATGGGAGCGATTGGATTCGAACCAACGTAGGCAGAGCCAACGGGTTTACAGCCCGTCCCCTTTAACCACTCGGGCACACTCCCAGAGGTCCCAAAGGACCGGGCGGAATCCTAACCCACCTGCCACCTTCAACGAGACGGCAGGTGGGTCAGATGCTTCCTAGGCCGTGCAGTCGCGCAAGGCCTGAGCCTCAGGCAGCGACTCGAGGCGCTTGAGTGTGTTGTTCTCGATCTGGCGGATACGCTCGCGCGTCACACCAAATGCCTGACCAACTTCCTCAAGCGTCCGCGGCTTCTGGCCGTTGAGACCGAAGCGCAATTCGATCACCTCACGCTCACGCGTGGGCAGCGAATTAAGCGCACGCTCGACGTCCTCGCGACGCAGTGTCGTCGTCGCAATGTGGTATGGCGACGGCGACGCAACGTCCTCGACGAGATCTCCGAACGAGGCATCGTCCTCCTCGCCAATCGGCTTCTCCAACGAAATCGGCATCTGCGACATCTTGAGAATGTCGCGCACCTCATCCGCCGTCATGTCGACCAGTGCGGCGATCTCCTCCGCCAGCGGCTCGCGACCGAGGCGCTGCACGAGCTGACGCTCGGTGTGCACAACCTTGTTGAGCTTCTCGACCATGTGCACCGGAATGCGGATCGTGCGGGCCTTGTCGGCAATCGCGCGCGTGACGGCCTGGCGAATCCACCACGTCGCGTACGTCGAGAACTTGAAGCCCTTGCGGTAATCAAACTTCTCAACGGCACGGATCAGACCCAGCGATCCCTCCTGGATCAGGTCGAGGAAGGTCAGGCCACGTCCAAGGTAGCCCTTGGCAATCGAGACGACGAGACGCAGGTTGGCCTCGATCATCTGACGCTTGGCGCGCATATCGCCCTTCTCGATGCGCTTGGCCAGATCGATCTCCTGGCCAGCCGTCAAGAGCGGTACACGGCCGATCTCTCGCAAGTAGAGGCGCAACGAATCGAGGCTCGGCTCGACGGTCAGATCAATCTCGACCTTCTCGCCACCGACGGCCGAGGACGCAATGCGTCCTTCGGACTCGTGAATCTCGATCCCGTGCTCGACGAGATAGGCGTGGAAATCCTCGACCTGCTCCTTCGAGATCTCAACCTCTTCGAGGGCAGTCGCCACCTCGGCGATGATCAGATATCCGCGCTCCTGTCCGAGATCAACGAGCTTACGCAGCTCCTCGACGTCGGGAAGCGCAATATCGACGATCAGCATGCTGCATCAACGTTCCGCATCTTGGACTCCTCTAACTCGTATTACCGATGAGGGGGTCGCTCTCCAACGACCCTCCCCTCGCTCTCCTGAGGGAAGTCATAGACGGGCTTCACCAGAACGCCAAATTCGTGACGCACTTGTGACAAACCCGCACAAACGTGCGGCGTCTTGACTGATTAGTCAGTCATCGTCCGCAGCACGTGCCGCAGCCGCCACCAGCGCTGCCACAGATGCGAGCGCGAAGGAAACGGCTGTGGCCTGGAGGTCGGCCGTCGCCACCCGTGCGCAGGCACAAAGATGATCACCCGCCGACTCGAAGGTGCAGATTCCCCAGAACGCGCCCGCCACCGAACCGCCGTTCTGACGGAGCAGGAGTGGCGAGACATCCTCGTCCTCCTCCCACAA
>CANKHS010000029.1 GCA_947481755.1 Actinomycetota bacterium
AGCGCCTCTTTGTAGTCGGACTTCGCCATTGGCTGGTCCTGGCTGAGCTTGCGGCGGCGCTTGGCGCTCATCTTGCCTCGCAAGTGAGCCTCCATCGCCTGGCGGCGCATGATTTTGCCCTTGGAGGACACCTTCATTCGCTTCTTCGCGCTCGAATTGGTTTTCATCTTCGGCATGGTGGTCCTTCGTTTCCTACGACTTCTTCGGCGCCCTAGTGGGCTTCGCGGCCGGAGCCGTTGTTGCCTTGGCAGCCGGGGCTGCCTTGGTCTTAGCAGCGGGAGCTGCTTTTGCTGCAGCGGCCGGAGCCGCCTTCGCCTTCACAGCCGGAGCTGCTTTTGCCTTGGCTGCCGGAGCCGCCTTGGCCTTTGCGGCCGGAGCCGCTTTCGGCTTGGCAGCCGGAGCCGCCTTCGCCTTCACAGCCGGAGCTGCTTTTACCTCAGCAACCGGGGCTGCTGGTTCCTCAACAGCCGGGGCTGCCTCTTGCTCAGCGACCGGAGCCACTGTTTCCGCAGCAGCCGGAGCCGCCTTGGGCGTGACGGCCGGAGCCGCCTCTTGTCCAGATTCGGCGGCCGCAGCCGCTGCCTCCAGCGCCGCTGCAACCAAGGCTGCATCGGCGTCGATCTCCGCCACCGGTGCCTTAGCGGCGCCACTGTCGGCTGTCTCAGCGTTCTCATCTTTGAGAAGTTGCTTCGACGGAGCCAACATCATGACCATATTTCGTCCATCTTGTAGCGGTTCCGACTCAACCACCGCGAGTTCGCGGAGATCTTCGGCCAAACGCAGCAGCAAATCGCGGCCTCGTTCGGGGTGCGTCATCTCGCGACCACGGAACATAATCGTGACCTTGACCTTGTCGTGGTTCTTCAAGAACCGCACAACATGGCCCTTCTTCGTCTCGTAATCGTGCGCACCAACCTTCGGGCGCAGCTTGATCTCTTTGATCACGATCACGTTCTGGTGCTTACGCGCCAGCTTGGCCTTCTGTTCCTGTTCGTACTTGTACTTCGAGTAGTCCATCACGCGACAGACGGGCGGACGCGCGTCAGCGGCGACTTCGACGAGGTCGAGGTTGAGATCCCACGCGTACTCAAGCGCGTCGTCTCGGTCCTTCAAACCAATTTGCTCACCATCTGCGCCGATGAGGCGCACCTGCGGGACACGGATCGCTTCATTGATGCGGGTCCGCGGCTCTTCCGGGGGACGGTCGAATCCGCGACGTGGTCTCAAGACTGCTGCTCCGTGCGCAAGGGTGGTGTGCTCCGTTCGATGGTTGTAGAGGGGCGGCCGTTCACGACAGCCCAACGCGGGCGATGGTAGCACGCGTCAGCCCTTTGGCTACCACGCCGCTCCCCCATTCTGGCACGCAATCAGCGTCCCTTGGTGCCAAGGGCACGCCGCCACACACATCAGGCGCCATAGATCACACGACTGTCGCGCTCGGTCACGAGCGCGTCGATCACACCATCGAGCGGCAACGTGCCGAGATCGATACGGCCGTGGCGACGAACCGCAACTGCACCAGATTCTGCTTCGCGATCGCCGATCACCAGCATGGCTGGCACCTTCTGCGTCTCTGCCTCGGCGATGCGCTTGCCAATCGATTCGCTGCGCGCATCGATCTGTGTGCGGATGCCCGCAGCCTGCAGCGCGTCGCGCGCAAGTTCGGCGGCCAGCACGTGGCGGTCAGAAATTGGCAGGATCACGGCCTGGACAGGAGCCAGCCAGAGCGGGAAGGCGCCAGCGTAGTGCTCGATCAGGATGCCGATGAAGCGCTCGAAACTACCGAGCAGCGCGCGGTGGATCATGACGGGGCGATGATCGTGATCATCAGCGCCCGTGTAGGTCAGATCGAAGCGCTCGGGCAGGTTGAAGTCGAGCTGCACGGTGCCGCACTGCCAGGAGCGACCCAGCGAGTCGGTCAGGTGAATGTCGATCTTCGGGCCGTAGAAGGCGCCGTCGCCCTCGTTCACGCGATAGTCGATGCCGCGTGCCTGCAGCACGCGATGGAGCGACTCCTCGGCCTTGTCCCAGATTGCGTCGTCCCCCACCCGCACCTCAGGTCGCGTCGACAACTCAATCTTGAAGTTCATCGCGAACAACTCATAGAGATCGAGGGCGAAGCCGAGCACGTTCTGGACCTCTTCCTCGATCTGGTCCGTGGTCACAAACAGGTGCGCGTCGTCCTGGGTGATGTGGCGGACGCGCATCAGGCCGTGCAGCGTGCCGGACGGCTCGTGGCGATGGACGAGGCCAACCTCATTCATCCGCAATGGCAGCTCGCGATACGAGCGGCGCTGGCTCTTAAAAATCAGGCAGTGCGCGGGGCAGTTCATCGGCTTCATGCCAAAGGCGCGCTCTTCGATCTCCAACAGGTACATGTTCTCGCGGAACTTCTCCCAGTGCCCGGAGGTCTTCCAGAGATCCGACGCGTAGAGAATCGGCGTCTTGACCTCTTGGTAGCCGCGCGCGTTGTTCTCGCCGCGCCACATATCGACGAGCGTGTTCCAGACGACCATGCCCTTCGGGTGCCAGAACGGCCCACCTGGCGAGGCATCGTTGAACGAGAACAGGTCGAGTTCTCGGCCGAGGCGGCGATGGTCGCGCTTCTGGGCCTCCTCGATGTTGTGCAGATGCAACTCGAGGTCTTCTTGCGTAAAGAACGCCGTGCCGTAGACGCGGGTCAGCATCGGGCGGGTCGAATCTCCACGCCAGTACGCGCCGGCGAGATGCGTCAACTTGAAGGCCTTGATCGGCCCCGTGTCCTGCAGATGAGGTCCGCGGCAGAGGTCGGAGAAATCGTCCTGCGTGTACGTCGTCAGCGGCTCGTCGACAGGAAGGTCGTCGATCAGTTCGACCTTGTACTGCTCGTCCTCATCGACGAAGCGCTGGCGCACGGTCTCGCGGTCGATCGTGGCGCGTTCGAAGGCGTGCTTCTGCTTGAGGATGCGTCGCATCTCGTTCTCGAGCCGCAGGAGGTCGGCCTCACCAATCTGCTCAGGGAAGTCGAAGTCGTAATAGAAGCCGTTGTCGATCGGCGGTCCAATCGAGATCTTGACGCCCGGAAAGACGTGACGGGCAGCCTCGGCCAAGACGTGGGCCGTGGAGTGCCGCAAAATCGGCAGTGCCTCTTCGTCACCGACCCGTAGGATCTTGACGGTCGCCCCGTCCGTCAAAGGCAGGCGCAGATCCTGTACCTGGCCATCAACCTCGATCGCGGCTGTCACCTTGGCAAGGCGATCGCCAATGGCTCGGGCGCAGTCCAGACCAGTCGCGCCGTCCTCGAGTTCGAGTTCCGTGCCGTCGGGGAGATGAACCTTCACAGGCAGAGGCTACCAAGCGGGCTATTCACGCCTCGTCAGATCAGCGTGAAGGAGGTCATCGCGTGGAACTCGGCGACGCGAAGTTCGACCTCATCGCGTGTCAGACGCTGCACGCGTTCGGTACCGAACTCTTCGACGTTAAAGCTGGCGACGATCGAGCCGTAGGCGACGGCACGGCGAAGGTGCTCGAGGTCTGGTTCGGTCTGTCCCGTGGCAGCGAGATAGCCCACGAAGCCACCTGCGAACGAATCGCCTGCTCCGGTTGGATCGAAGACCTCTTCGAGCGGATAGCCCGGCACACCGAAGAAACCCTGATCGGTAAACAAGGCGGCGCCGTATTCGCCCCGCTTGATCACGACGATGCGTGGCCCCTGCTGCGAGATCGCCCGCGCGGCCTTGACGAGCGTGGCCTCACCGGTCAGCTGACGCGCCTCACCATCGTTGAGGATCACGCAATCGACCTCGCTGATTGCTCCCAGCAACGACTCCTTGGCAATCTCAATCCAGAGATTCATCGAATCGAGTGCGACCAGACCAGCCTTCGACTGGCGGCGGACCGACCGCTGCAAGTCGGGCTGGATATTGCCGAGGAACAAGACCGGCGATGCAGCCTCGGCCTCGGACAATTGAGGGTCGAAGTCTGCGAACACACCGAGCCGCGTATCCAGCGTCTCGGCGACGTTGAGGTCGAACCCGTAGCGACCGTCCCAGGCAAAGGTCGTACCGCCTGCGATCTGTTGGATGCCCGCGGTATCGATCCCCCGCTCCGTCAGCACCGACTCGCCGTCGAAGTCGTCGCCGACGACCCCGACGACACCGACGTCCGTAAAGAGATTCGCAGCGAGTGCGAAGTGGACGGCGGAGCCACCGAGCGCCCGGTCACGACGCCCAAAGGGCGTCTCGAGGCTGTCGTAGGCAATCGATCCAACTGCAGTAAGGCTATTCACGAGGCAGACGGTAGCAGCGAGCGCTACAGCTCTACAGCAACTTTGCTGGTGCGGCCTGGCATCGTGCGAGTGCCATCTTCGACGGCCAACAGTGCGTCCCAATCCTGGACCCAGATCATGCGGCGTTCGATCGAGGCGATCTCTTCGGAGCGCAACCAGCCCGACACCTTGGTCAGCGTCTCACGCGTTGTGCCGGTCATCTCGGCCAGCGAGCCGTGCGTCAGACGAACATCGATCCGAACACCCTCGGGGGTGACCTTGCCGAAGTGGTCGGCGAGCTCCGTCAGCACGCTGGCAAGTCGAGCCGGGACCGGCTGGAATGCGAGTCCGGCCAAGCGAGCCTCAGATGCACGAAGGCGCATGGCGTTCGAACGAGCAAGGCCGCGAGCCACGATCGGATCGACTGCGGCGAGGGTCTGCAGATCACTGGTCGACGCTACGAGGACGTCACAGTCCACCAGCGCCTCAACCTGCTCAGTGCGCGTGTCCTCAACGAAGGGCAGCCGACCGAAGACCATGCCGGCGTCCAGCAGACCACTCGTCAGGCAACGACCATCGTTGTTGACGCGCACAGCACGTGCGACGCCGTCAACAATGACGTACGTGCGAGCATCAACGTCGGCAACACCCGAGATGATCTCGCCGCGCTCAAAGCGGACAGGGTGGAATGCGCTGACGGCGCGGGCAAGACGATCGCCTTCGAGTTCCTCGAAGAACGGTGTCTCTTTAATGGTGGAAAGCAACTGCGGATTCATGATCAACCTCCTGATGGTGATCTGGGATCCGACGGTAAGCCGGAGCCCAAATTCATCATGGGCGGCTGATGTTGCGTTTCTGTTGAGTGCGAGTGGCGCCTACACGAACGTTTGTAAAGGCTCTACGCGCAGTGTTAAGAAGGCGTTTAGGCGGCGTCTGTTGCGAGGATCTTCGCGAGCTCGCCCTGGGCGTGCAGCTCCTCGACGATGTCGCAGCCACCGATCAGCGTTCCGTCCACAAACAGCTGTGGCGTGGTGGGCCAACCGGAGTAGGCCGAGAGCTGCTGACGGATGCGGGGATCCGGCAGGATGTCGATCGCGATGAACTCCGCGCCGCTCTCAAGAATCCGCTCGGACACACGCGCCGAAAAACCGCAGCGCGGCTCTTCTGGGGTGCCCTTCATGAACAGTGCGACCCGGTTGCCCGTGATGATCGCGGTGATCTCGTTGAGGATGTCCTCGTCGCTCATGACGCTCATGCTGATGCTCCCGGGGTAATAGGGACGGTGGTTATGGAAAGGGCGTGGATGGCGCCTGAGTCGAGATGCTCTTGGACAGCCGCGTAGATCATCTTGTGTTGTTCGATCAGGCTCTTGCCGGCAAACTGTTCGGCCTCAACGCGTACGGCGAGATGATCCCCGCCCGCACCCATGAAGTCATCGACGCTGGCACGGCTACCCGGCAGGTGCGTCTCGATCAGTTCTTGAACGATGTTGAGGTCCACGCTCGAAGGGTAGCGCAGGCACGCGGCAGGTTCGGCACGTTGGTGGCAGGCCTTTCAGTGACTCTGCGCAGTCGAGGTCGAACCCAGACGCTTGTGCCAGCCATGAAGGGCGAGGCAGCAAGATCCGTCGTGCCGGGGTCGTAGACAAGACGCCAGCGAGCCCGACTCCAGGCGCCGCGCGTCGCGCAACCGCCACGCAGCAGTCCAGCCGCAGCGGAGAGCACGCGTTCGCTGGTCCGGCAGACGGCCGTGCCTCGCTGTTCGCCGGGCAAGATTCCCTCCCAGCTCAAGCGAAGGCCCGCCATACCCGGCGCAACGGCGCTACCGGTAAGGACCTTGAGATCTCGGATCATCGTTCGTCCGTGAGCATCCATTCCATCTCGCGTGGCAGCGAGCCTCAACCGAATCTGCGGGCGCACACCAACCACACCAAGGCGGATACGCTCAGGCGCGCCGAGATCGCTGTCGAGCACGAGCCAGACCACGGCGTTGACGGTGGGGGTGATATCTCCGCTGACGTGCCCGTAGTCGTCTCCCGCCAACGTCGCCGAGACCGTGTCGTGCCCCGTAACCGTGGCTTCGAGCTCGACGTGCGCGGCGGCCTGGAGTCGATCGGACGGCAGTTGACCAGAAATGGCAATGGACGAGCCAGCCGTAACCACCCACTGAGCCAGTTTGACCGGCGCTCCCGGTGTAGCTCCCACTTTGAGTGGCTCGCCGTGCGCAATCACGCCAGAATCACGCGCGACGGGAGCTGTGGCCGCCGACCACGCCTCGTCGGACCCCGCGGCGGTCTCGACGACCACGTGCACCCGCAGACGACGGCCGGCATCGGCAGAGATCGGAACATAGGACGTGTCGTGGGCCTCAGGAATAGCGACGAATCCACCAGCATCCGTCGAGCGTTCCCACGCCAGCTCGAGATCCGCGTCGATCGCCTCCTCAACCTGCGTATCCGGGGCATCGAGACGGTGTCCGACGAGAGCCTCACCGGTGATCGTGGGTGGAGCCGTGATCGCTGGTGACGCCTGACAGGTGGCCGTGACCACGAAGAACATCACGAGGGCGAGTGCGAGCGGTTTCATCGGCAGGTGAGTGCGGCCGAGCCGAGACCGCAGGATGGTTTGGTGGTGAGCGACGGAGTGGCAGGTGCCGTCGACGAGGGTGCCGAAGCAGTGGAGTCGCGGGCCGTACCGTTAGCGCTATCTGTGGCGCCCCGAGGTTTCGGCCTGGCCGGCGTTGTGGTTGGCTGCGTCTCAGCGAACAGGCGCCGTGCTGCCTCGAGCGCAAGGATGCGCCCGGCCGGACTAAACGGCCCCTCACCGCTGGACGACACGACCTCTGGCTGGGGCTCGACAATCGCCCGTGCTGGGGGTGCCTGACCGTCGAGGAGACTCGCCGTAGTCAGCGCACCGAGCGTGCCCGCCAGCAGCAACGCCGCCGTCACTCCACCGATCAATCGCCACCGCACCGCACGGCGCACAGCAATGTCGACGCGATCGGTCACACGTACCAGGACGCCCCCACCTAGACCTGCCGCCCTCCCCCGTGCTGCCACGCCCTGCCATTCGGGACGCAGACGCGAGATCGCCATCCACAGACTGTTCGACGACCGGCCCGTGTGGCGTCCGGCCTCCACGTACGAGAGTTCCGAACTGACCAACCCGAGCGCGATGTCATTCGGTATGCCGATGCGCTCAGCCGTCAACGCGGCCGTCCGCTCGACGTCGATCCGAAAGTGCGTCAGATCAACCGGGTCGCGTTCGGACTCTTCTGCCGCATCGATCGACAATTCCTCCACACGCACCTGTCGACGCCGCTGCGTGTCCGCGCGCCAGGCCTCGCGGCGCGTTGCACCCTCCACGACGAGATACGCGAAGAGACCATCCGGTCCTGTCCGCTGGAGTACCCGCGTACGGTCAACGTCAATCGGCTCCCACAGTCGCGTTCGTGCCTCGTCGAGCACATGCTGGTCAGAACGCGCGACCTCTCCCGCCTGCTCAAGCACACGGGCGAGCTGAAGCGCCCGCGCCACACCGTCGGAAACGGCCTGCCGGCGCTGCTCCGCGCTCGCTGCGGCGGCAGATGGGATCGCCTCGCCCAGCACGAGCAGCACGGCAGGACGCGAGCAGACATCGCGGATCGCGTCAGCCGAGAGACGCGGGCACAGAGCAGGAATCGTGGTGGCTGCCATAGGCGACAAACACCGAACCTAATCGCACCGAGCGTTACATGACGCCCGCGTGTGAGACGGCTTACGCGGGTGGGATCACGATGTCGCCGAGCGTCTGCACCTCGTGCTCGAGTTCAACGCCGAACTGTTCACGCGCGCGGCGGCGAGCCTCAACCATCAGTGCCAGCACGTCAGCAGATGTGGCGTCGGCAAAATTCTCGATGAAGTTGGCGTGCTTTTCCGAGATCCGCGCACCGCCAACCGTGTAGCCCTTGAGCCCGCAGGCCTCCAAGATTTGGCCACTGGTCTGTTCGCCAGCCGGGTTCTTGAAGACGCTGCCAAAGGTCCGTGCCTTGCGCGGTTGGGCGGCCGAGCGGCGATCTTGGTATTCCCGCACCAGCGCCTTGATGCCGGCCGGATCGCCCGGAGCAAGGGCGAGTTCTGCCTGCGTCACGATTTCGCCCGGCTTGAGGTTCGAGTGGCGATACGTCAGGGCGAGTTCGTCTGCGTGTGCGCGACGAATGCCGTTGGCGCTGCAGATCGTGACGCCTACCAGCACGTCCTTGCACTCGCGACCGTAGGCGCCGGCGTTCATCCGTACTGCGCCGCCGATCGTGCCGGGAATCGCACAGGCGAACTCGAACCCAGCGAGCCCGGCGTCGCCCACTTTGCGCACCACTGTGGCGAGTGTGGCACCGCCGCCAGCGATCACTCCAGTCTCGGTCACCTCGATCGCAGCGAGGGCTCCGTCGAGGCGTAAGACGAGGCCTGCGAAACCGGTGTCCGCTGGCAAGAGGTTTGAGCCAAGGCCAATCACGGCGATCGCTAGCTGTTCCTGTTCGGCCCACTGCAGCATCGTCTGCAGTGCGAGTTCCTCGTTGGGTTCAGCCAGATACTGCGCGAGGCCACCCGTACCGATCGTCGTAAAGCGACTGAGCGGCACATCAGTGGTAACACCGGGGGGCAGCGTGCTCAATTGAGTATCGCCCGAGCAATGCGGTCGACGGGGCCGGCACCGCAGCAGAGGATGAGATCACCGTTACGTGCGATCCCTTGGATCTCGCGGGCTGCCGCACCACCCGTGCCAATAAAGACGGCCTTCGAACCAACCAATTGGGCAATGCGCCGCGCGCTGGCCTCGGGATCGGGCGCGCCACGCGCGACGTAGGTCTCGACGACGATCACGCGGTCGGCGGCCTTCAATACCTCCGCGAACTCCTCACCAAAGGCGATCGTGCGCCACGGCATGTGCGGCTGAAAGAGCACGATCAGACGCTTTGGCTCGCGCCCACGCGCTGCGGCGATGGCCGCGGCAAGTTCGGTCGGATGGTGCGCATAATCGTCGACGACGGTGTAGCCGAAGGCGCGACCGACCACTTCGAAACGGCGTCCCGCGCCCTCAAATCGCTCGAGCGCCGCAAAGGCTTCGTCGAGTGGCACACCGAGCCGCTCCAGCACCAGTGCTGCCGCACAGGCATTGCCGGCATTGTGGACACCAGGCACGGCGAGGCGCACCCGTTCGGGGCCACGCGAAGGACGAAACGCCACGCCATCGCCGTCGGCAGCCGCGTCCAACGCTCGCAATCCGTCGCCTGGACCAACACCAAAGCGCGCAACCTCGGCCGCCGGGGAAATCGCCACACCGTCACCGAGCACGATCAATCCGTCTGTCGGCACGGTGTCGGCCCATTCGCCCAACAGGGCAACCACATCCTCGACAGAGTCGTAGTGGTCGACATGATCGAAATCGACATTGAGCACGACACCAATCGTGGCTGGTAGTTGCCGCACAGAGCGATCGGACTCATCGCCCTCGACGATCGCGATCCGGTCCGCCCCACCTCGGGCGTTGGTGCCGAGTTGACGAACGTCTCCACCGACGACGAAGGTTGGGTCGAGCCCCAATTCCACGGCGGCAGCGGCCAGCATGGCGCTCGTCGTGGTTTTGCCGTGCGCACCCGTGACGACAACGCGTTCGGTGTGTTCTCGCAGAATCTCGGCGAGGGCCTCTGCTCGGTGTTGGATTGGTAGCCCCAACTCGCGCGCGCGGATCAACTCGGGGGCGTCATCGGGAATTGCGCCCGAGACAATCAGACGCTCAGCGGTCTCGGTGTGCTCTGCGCTGTGACCGATCTCGCAGGCGATGCCTTCTGCAATCAGCTTCTTCGTCAGCAGACTTTCCTCGCGGTCGCAGCCCGTCACGATCTGCCCACGCTGTGCAAGCACGCGTGCGATACCACTCATGCCCGCGCCACCGACTCCAACCATGTGGATACTCATCGCGTCGTCCCTTCGGCGAGGAGCAGGAGCTCATTCGCCATTTCCTGTGCTGCGTTCGGACGGGCGAGAGACAGCATTGCCTGTTCCATGACACCTCGGCGCTCGATGTCTCCGACGATGCCATCGATCGCCTTACGCAGCCCGTGCGGAGTCAGGTTTGCGTCGGAGATGACTATCGCCGCACCGGCGGCTGCAAACGATGCCGCGTTCAAGGTTTGGTGATCGTCTGCAGCGCCAGCCCAAGGGATCAGCACCGCTGCTCGACCGGCCGCTGCCACCTCGGCAACCGAGCCCCCAGCACGCGCTATGACCACATCAGAGGCCGCGAGCAATACGGGCAGAGCGCTCGTGAACTCTTGCTCTTCAAAACGGTCGGGGCTCCCTGTGGCGCGTGCCTTGCCGCGACCGGCGATCAGATAGACCCGCTGTCCGACCGGCACCGCGTCGTCGTAGGCAGTGCGCAGTGCACTGTTGATGGGGCCCGCGCCAAGCGAACCACCAAACGCGACGATCACCCGCTCGTCACTCGCGATTCCGAGTTGCTCGCGGGCCTCGGCGCGCGTGGTCTCGATAAAGGCCCGGTCGACAGGGCGTCCCGTGACGAGGTACTTATCGCCCGTGCGACCAGCGACAGGAAACGCCAGAAAGACGCGATCGACCAGGGGTGCCGCGAGACGATTCGCGAGACCAAGTCGAGCGTCAGCCTCACTCAGTGCTGAGGGAATGGAATGCCGACGGGCCGCCACCAACATCGGACCAGCGACGTAGCCCCCGGCCCCAAATACGGCGTCCGGACGAACGGTCTTGATGATGCGCGAACACGCCACAGGAGCGACGGTTGCACGACCAAGCGCCTTGACCAACTTGAGACTCGGGCGGCGCGGAAAACCCTCTACGACGAACGGCATAAACGGGTAGCCGCGAGCTGGCACGAGTTCGGCCTCGATACGCGTCGGTGTGCCCGCAAAGGTGACATCGGCACCACGCTCACGCAGGGCGTCGGCGACGGCCAGCGCTGGTGCAACGTGACCAACGGTTCCGCCAGCGGCAATCAGGATCCGCACTGGCATGCCTCCAAGGCTAGAGGACGCTGCGGCGCCTAGCCGACATTTGCGACGGGGCGTCGCCGGGACGGGCGCGGCGTTGGACTCTCGGGCGCGGGCTCTGGTGCACGCGTGCGCTTGATGGTCGGCAACATCTGGGGCTCACGACTAATCGCGATCAAGACGCCCACGAGCGCGAGAATCACGATCCTTGATGACGAGCCGTAGGAGATCAGTGGCAGTGGGATACCCGTCAGCGGCAAGATGCCCATCACGGCGCCGAGATTGACAATTGCCTGACCGACGATCAGCGCCGTCGCACCGGCCGCAAGCAGGCGCTGAAATGGATCGGCTGTACGCATGGCGATTGTGTAGCCCGCCCAGGCAAAGGCACCGAAGAGTCCGACGATGATGAGGGCTCCGATCAGACCCAACTCTTCGCCAATCACGGCAAAGATCATGTCGGTATGTGCCTCCGGCAGGAAGTTCACTTTCTGCACGCTGCCACCCAAGCCAACGCCGAAGATGCCACCCGAACCGACAGCGATCATCGACTGGACAACCTGATACGCGCCATCCGCGCTCTGTCCCCACGGATCGAGGAACGCGAAAATACGATCGCGTCGATACGGCGCCGCATAGATCATCACGGCGCCGAGCGTAAGGCTGATGCCCATCACCTTGACCAACAGTGACGTCTTTGTGCCTGCGGCGACGAGCAACGCTAAGACCATGATGCAGACGGCGAGTGTCGTGCCGAGATCGGGCTGGACCATGATCAGTGCGCAGACGATCCCCACCACGAGCCCAACTGGCATGAGGAGCTCTTTGAGCGTCCCCGGTGGGCGTTTCTTGGTTGCCAGCATCGCGGCGACGATCAGCAGCGTTCCGACTTTTGCAAACTCGGATGGCTGGATCGTGATCGGTCCGAGCGCAAGCCAGCGCGCTGCACCATTCGCAGAGACGCCAATTCCGGGGACCTTGACGGCAACAAGTCCAATCAACGAGGCAATAAAGACGATCGGGGCGAATCGACGTAGCCACCCTGCCGGGACAAAGATGAGACCGATCATCAACGCCACACCGACGACGGTGTAGACGATGCCTGTCTTGATGAAGTACAGCGAGTCGAAGTTGAACTCGGAATGCGTCATCGCGTATGCGCTCGAGGCCGAGTAGACCATCAACTGACCGAACACCGTCAGACAGATGGTGACGATCGCCAGCACCTGAGCTTCGAGTGGTAGCTCGCGCCGCAAGAGTTTGGGGACGCCGTCGTCAGAACGAAACAGCCGGAGAGGATTGGCGCGTTGCACACAGGTGGGTTCGCCACCCGGTTAGCATCCCCTCTGCCTGTATCTACGCGGC
>CANKHS010000030.1 GCA_947481755.1 Actinomycetota bacterium
ACCTCCCCACCCTCGGCAACCACGAAGGTGAAGGCCATCGCACCGCCAATCAGCACCGTGTCCGCAACCTCAACCAGCCGCTCGAGCACCGCGATCTTATCCGCTACCTTGACGCCGCCAACGATGGCCACGAACGGATGCTGGGGCTCTTCGAGGAGCGATGTCAAAACAGAAACCTCGCGCTCCATCAAGAGGCCGGCATAGGCCGGCAGCAGATGGGCGACGCCTTCTGTCGAGGCGTGGGCGCGATGGGCAGCACCAAACGCATCGTTGACGTACACATCAGCGAGTTCGGCCAACTGGGCCGCGAAGGCAGGATCATTGGCCTCCTCCTGACTGTGGAAGCGAAGGTTCTCGAGAAGAAGCACGCCGCCATCCTCAAGTGCTGCAACTGCGGTCTGCGCATCGATACCGACGCAGTCATCGGCAAACGCCACCGGCGCGGAGATCAGCTCTGCGAGATGGGCTGCCACTGGCGCCAACGTGTAGGCCATGTTGCGCTCGCCCTTTGGACGACCAAGATGCGACATCAAGATCACCCGGGCGCCGCCTTCGCGCAGCGCATTGAGTGTTGGCAGCGCCGCACGGATTCGCGTATCGTCGCCCACGGAACCGTCGGCATTGATCGGGACGTTGAGATCGACGCGCACGAGCACGCGCCGACCCTGTACATCGCCCAGTTCTGCGAGTCCGCGTCGAGCCACCTCAGACTCGCTGAAGCAGATCGACGACGCGGTTCGAATAGCCGAACTCGTTGTCGTACCAACTAATCACCTTGGCGAGCCGACCATTGGCCATCGTCAGCTTCGAGTCGAAGACCGACGAATACGACGAACCGATCACGTCGCTGGACACAATCGGATCCTCGGTGTACTCAAGAATGCCAGCGAGCGCGCCCTTGTCGGCCTTGGCCTTGATCGCGCCGTTGATCTCCTCAACTGTCGCCTCACGACCCAGTTCGAGCACGAGGTCGACCACGGAGCCGTCGGGCACGGGAACCCGCATCGCGATGCCGTCGAGCCGGCCCTTTAGCTCCGGCACAACCAGGCCGATTGCCTTGGCGGCTCCGGTCGACGTCGGGATCACGTTGACTGCCGCAGCACGCGCACGGCGCAGGTCTGCGTGCGGGAGATCGAGGATCGACTGATCGTTCGTATACGCGTGTGTCGTCGTCATAAACCCACGCTCGATGCCGAACTCGTCGAGCAGAATCTTGGCGACCGGTGCGAGACAGTTCGTGGTGCACGAGGCGTTCGAGATGATGTGATGCGTTGCCGGGTCGTAATCGGCATCGTTGACGCCGAGCACAAGCGTGACGTCGGGGTCCGTCGCAGGCGCGGAGATAATCACCTTGCTAGCGCCCGCCTCAAGGTGCTTACTGGCACCCTCCCGGCTCGTAAAGAACCCGGTCGACTCAAGGACCACAGGAACATCCAACTCTTTCCACGGCAGTGCAGCCGGATCGCGCTCGGCCAGTACCCGGATCTCCTTGCCATCGATCGCGATACCCGCATCGGTGACCTCGACCGTATGACCAAAGCGTCCGAGTACGGAGTCGTATCGCAGCAGGTGTGCCAGCGTCTTCGGATCGGTCAAGTCGTTGATGGCAACGACGTCAATGTCAGCCGAGCGAAGGTAGGCGGCGCGCAGAACGTTCCGTCCAATGCGGCCGAAGCCGTTGATGGCAACACGAGTCATGGAGAGTCCTCCTTGAAGGGACAGTGCGAGAGATAAACGAGACGCAGTACTGAGATCCTAGGCGCGAGGGCGGCGGGGTTCCACCACTTACCCAAGCGCCTCCGCCTCGGCTATGAGACGCCGCAGGCGAGCGGCGAGAGTCGGCCGCGCGACATTGCCGGCGATTGCAAGCTCAGCAAGCGTCAACTCTGGGTTATCAAGTCGTAATTGGGCCGTCGTTCGTAAGGCCACAGGAAGGCCTCCCAGTAGCCCCGCCTCGCCAAGAATGCCAATCGCCTGCAGTTGCGTGCGCGCGGCGAGCACCTGTCGACTCAGATTTGCGGTGTCGAAATTGGCCCGTCGATTGGCATCAGCTCGTGCGCTGCGGACCACGTCGTCTTCGGCCACGTCCAGCGCCGCGGCCTCGGCGCCGATCACCGTCAAGAGGTCCTGGACTGCACCGCGCTGGCGCGTCATCACCTCGGACCAGCGTGGACGTTCGCGCACACGCAACGGAATCTCCATGCTCGCCGCACACTTGGCGAGGACGTTGGCAAAGGCGATGTCGTGTGTACGCATCTCGAGCGATGGCGAACGGCCAGGTGGCGAGACGCTGCCACCCACTGCAAACGCGCCACGCAACGCGATCACCCGACAGCACGAGCGTTGTAACAGACTGTCGTCGACGAACGGCCGTGGACGACCAGCCGCGTCGATCACACCTGCGCGTTGCAGAGCAGCACTGCTCGCCGCGTCCTCGGCCAGCACCAGCAAGACGCGTTGCGAGGCGCCGAGCCGCTCCGGTGTGTAGGCACGCACGCCGCAGGTCGCGCCCTCCTCGCGCAGCGTCACGAGCAGCCGCCGCCCAACCGCATGGCTGCCGACGTCGACCTCACCATGCATGTGGCCACCGCCCGTCAGGTGCAGCGAGCCGGCACCGCGCAGCGCGGCGGCAAGGAAGGTTGAACGGCAACAGGCCCGTTCGATCGGCAAATGCGCGACCTCCTCACGGACGTTGCTCGAGAAGGTCATCGGGCTGGATGTGGGCGGCGGGCCTGCGTCAACAGCGCGCGGCCGAGCCGAACGGGATCGTGTTGATGACCCTTCGTGATGCGCGCTACGACCACTTCGAGCCCACTGGCGCGGAGAGCCTGACGATCGAAGTCGACGGGGATCAGCCCCGGCGCGGACACACGACGCGTGACGGGCACGAGCACCGTGTCGACGATCCCGGCACCCAAATGGCGTTCGAGGCGCTCAATGTGCGTTGCCGCGTCGTAGCCAATCGTCTCGTTGGGCTCCTGAAGGAGGTTTGCAACGTAGATCCGACGGGCCGACGAGTGGCGCACGGCATCGGCCAGAGCGGGAACGAGCAGCGGCGGAATCGTCGACGTAAACAGCGAGCCTGGTCCAAGCACGATCAAATCCGCCTCCAACAACGCCGCGATCGCGTCGGGGTGAGGAATTGGGCTCTCGGGCTGGAGTCGTAGGCGCCGCACGGCGCGGCGCTCGGAGGCCACGGCAGTCTCGCCCGCAACCACGCGACCATCTTCCATCTCGGCGACGAGCACGGCCTTCTCTCGTGTGGCGGGGAGCACGCTGCCTGAGATAGCCAACACGTGTGACGACAACGCGACGGCAGCGTCGAAGGAGCCTGCTACCTCGGTCAGTGCCGCGAGCACCAGATTGCCAAGCGAGTGCCCCTCAAGATCGCCCCGATCGAAGCGGTGCTGAAACACCTCAGCCAGGACGGATTCGTCGTCGGCAAGGGCCACGAGACAGTTGCGAACATCGCCCGGTGGAGGCATGCCGAGATCGCGTCGCAGACGACCCGAAGACCCGCCGTCATCGGTCAGGGTCACGATCGCCGTCGGCGCGACTCCTGCCAGCTTGAGACCGCGCAGCACCGCCGCGAGGCCGGTGCCGCCGCCGAGACAGACAATCTTGGGATTAGCGCGCATGCGTCGCCTCCAATTCGAGCAGCGCAAGCTTGCGCTCGTGTCCAAGCGAGCCGTACTCCCCGATGAGACCGTCAGAGCGAATCACACGATGGTACGGCACCACGAGGCTGAGCACACCTCGACCACAGGCCGTCCCGGCCGCTCGGGCGGCGCGCGGTCGGCCGGCGAGTAGCGCCAGCTCCGCATAAGAAACGGTCTCTCCCCATGGCACCATCCGCAGCTGACGCACGAGTTCGGACTCGAAGGGCGTCAGGCCGGCCCACTCAATCGCAGGCTCGCAGTCGATGTCGAGGAAATCGTCAACCTCCCCGTTGAGATACCCCACCAACCGCTCAGCTAGTTCGGCCGCTCCCACTGGTGCGGCTCCTCGCGACGCAGCGATGTGGGCCTCTCCTGGCTCGATGTGTTCGATCAGGCTGTCGCCGTCGTAGCGCAGGAGTCCAATCCCCCACCGTCCGGCGTCGTACGAGAACGTCGTCACGCCGCCCCACCACCACGCGTCACCACGTGCCTTCCGCCGCGCTCACGTCCAGGCGCCGGACCGCCGACACGATGCAGGCTTTGGTGGATGGCCTGAGCCGTTTTGGCGGGAAGGCCCGGTACTTCGGCCAGAGATTCTGGGGTGGCCTCCATCACGGCGTCGATCGAACCGAAGTGCTGCAGAATCGCCTTGCGGCGCGACGGTCCAACGCCCGGCAAGGTCTCCAACACCGATAACGTCGCCGCTGCTCCACGTCTGCGGCGGTGATGACGCAATGCGAAACGATGTGCCTCGTCGCGGATCTGGCGGAGCAATAAGAGACCCGGCGACGAGTTGTCGAGCATGATCGGAACCGGCTGGCCCGGAACGAACACCTCTTCAATCCGCTTTGCCAGTCCAATCACACTGACGCGGGGAGCATCCAGCGATGCCATGGCAACCGTGGCGGCGTTGAGTTGCCCCTTGCCGCCATCGATCACTACGAGATCGGGCGACTGCGAGAACGACGCATCCTCTTCGGTGGCATTGAGACGGGCAAACCGCCGCGTAATGGCCTCGGCCATCGAGGCGTAATCGTCCAACTTGCCGTGTTTAATGGCAAACGACCGGTAGAGGTCGTTGCGGGCGACGCCGGCCTCGAACACGACCATGGACGCGAACTGATGGTCGCCACCGAGCGTCGAGATGTCGTAACACTCGATGCGCTGCGGAAGCGACTCGAGTCCGAGCACATCGCGCAGTTCCTCGAGAGCGTCGGCGCCACGCGTGCGGCTGCGTTCGTCTGTCAGGCGAAGACCCTCGAGCGACAGGGTGGCATTACGTTGAGCGAGTTCCAATAGCCGTCGCCGCTCACCGCGTTGAGGCATCCTCAACTCGACCGTAGCCCCGCGATGCTCGATCAGCAAAGCCTCGATCTCCTGTGGCCGCTCCAGACCGAGTGGTACGACGACCAGAGGTGGCACGACCGCTCCCACGTGATAGCGCTCGGCGATCGCGGACTCGACGAGATCATCAACCGTCGCGCCGCCCGCATTTTCAAAAATCAACTCAATGCGTTCCGTCAACCGACCGTCTCGCTGCGGCCAGATCTGGACCACGGCCAGCTCGTCACCGAGCGCCACGCCGAAGATATCCGCATCGCCGTCGTGGGCACGATCAACGAGCTGGCGTTCGGCGAGCATCGTCACGGCAACCAGACGATTGCGCGAGCGAGCGGCATCTTCGTAGCGTTGTTCCGACGACGCGCGCTCCATGTCCTGTTCGAGCGCTGCCGTGATGGTCGTGGTGTCACCATTGAGGAATTGAATGACCTGATCGATCAACGTGCCGTAATCCTCTTTCGAGATCTTCCCCACGCAGGGAGCCGTGCAGCGCCCGATGTGAAAGTCCAGGCAGGGCGATCCGGAACGACGCCCCGGGGTCGGCCCCTCGCAGGGACGAAACGCAAACACGCGATTGAGCACCTCGAGTGTCTCTCTCACCATTCGCGCATTCGTGTACGGGCCAAACAGTCTCGCGTTTCGTCGACTGCCTCGGCGGGTAAACAAGACACGCGGAAAATCCTCACCCGTCGTGACCGCGATCATCGGATAGGACTTATCGTCGCGCAGACGTACGTTGAACGCCGGCTTTAGATCCTTGATCAGCGTCTGCTCGAGCAACAGCGCCTCGGTCTCTGTGCCTGTGACGGTCACCTCGACGTCGGCGACCCGCATCACCATTTCGGCAGTCCGTCGCTCCATGCTGCGTACCGGTCGTGTGTACGAGCTGACCCGCTTGCGTAGCGCCTTTGCCTTGCCGACATAAAGCACGTCGCCGACCTGATCTCGATAGACGTAGACGCCCGGCTCGTTCGGCAATTGGCGTGCCCGTTCACGGATGAGTTCGACGCCGAGTGCCACAGAGCAATCCTAGTCGTGCAGGCTGTGCTCCTGACCCTGATCAACTCGAACGGCACCCATCTCGCCGTCGTCCAGCGTCACTCCGCGCGCTGACGACCATGCCTCAGGAGCAATGGTGACCGTCTGTTTGACCAAGGGAATCCAAAACTTCATGATCGGCAACCCGACGTGGGCCGTCACAACGCCTTCTCGCGAGACCAGCTCTAACGTACTGCCATCCACCAACCCAATGCGGTCGGCAAGATCGCTACCCACGACTGGGCCTGGCATGGTCGCCGCCTGAAGGGCAGCGGCGTCCGCCAGCCGTTGAGCACGCTCGGTGTTCGCCCGGACGGCGACGAACATCACCGCGATAGCGGCGAGAACGAGCGTCGGGAGGATCGCAGCCAAGAGGCCAACGGTCACCTGCCCGCGGCGATTCAATGGACAATCCGTGGCACCGCGAGGGTCAGATCTCGGAGGGGCGCAGCGACAGTGATCACGATGCGCTGCGGCTCGATCACGACGTCTTTTGCACGCCCATTCAGCGCTGCCTTCACGGGCTCTCCCGCGGCGTCTGCTGCCAGCGCGACTTGCGCTGCTGATTCGAGGCGCGCCGTCGCCGCTACGCGAGCAACCACGATTACGAACGCTGCCACACACGCCACGACGACCGGAGCCAGCACAATCACCTCGACGATCGCCTGACCCGAACGGCGACGTCTCATCGCGCTCCAGCTGTCGCTGCCGCGTTGCGCGCGAGTTGGAGTTGCACCGCTGGACGCACGAACGATGGCACCGCAGCACGCGCGGCAGCCGCCGGATCACGGCCACGCAGACCCGCCTGGGTACCCGCCACGCGGGCGACCGTGGTCTCGGCATGAATCCATGCGGACGACGCAATCACCCACGCAGACGCCAAGATGGCAATCACCAAGAGCGTGGCAATTGCCACTTCGACGCTGGCCTGTCCCTGACGCATACCCTCGACGATGGCACCAGCCCGCGCACGTTCGAGATGCCATACCACCCGCCTTCGGCGCGATCTGACGCTAGGGCGTCATCCCGACGCGCCTAATACCAGCCAGCTGTGTCCTGATAGACGCGCCACATCACGTAGGCGCAGCCGCCGATGACGGCAAAGAAAAGCAGTGTCGTTAGGAGCGTCCACGAAAGCAGGAACGAGCCGAGCACGACCAGTACCAAGAGCGCACCCGCGCCATAGAACAACAGCTTCTGTCGCCGAGAGAGGTACGAGAGTCGCTGCCGATTATTGCGCCAGAGCGTGTAGAGAAAGTAGACAAACGCGGCGAGGATCAACACGCGGATCGCGATCATCAGGATCGCAATGACCGGGCCGGCGAGAACCTGCAGCACCGTGACAACGGCGGCGATCAACGCAACGACGATCCAGTTGATGACGGAACGCGGCATGTCCTAGAGCGTACCCGGCACCTAGCCGAGAATGCCACTCACCATCAGAGCGCGCGTCGCCAGACCCATCGAGAGCAGTGCCGCAATCGAGAAGATCAGGATGTTGCGGCCGTTCTCTTTGCCGCGGGCTGAATAGGCGAAGATGATCATCGCCACCGGCAGAAGGCCATAGACGTAATGGAGCTGCTGCGCCGCCCGGAGGTTCTGACTCAAGAGCAGCAACCCGAGAACCGCCTGTCCGATGATCACGGTCTGCGAGGCCGCTAGGACCTGTGCGTAGACCTTGTTCGCCGAAAACTTCTGCTTCCAGACGAAGAGACCCCAGATGCCGGCGATCAAATTGATCGCAATCACGACGACGCCAAGGCCGATATGGATGTCGGTCACCACACCGAAAGTATGCCCGAGCGTCGGTCTAGCCGCCGTTCATGACCTCTGCCAACGTCTTCAATTGACTAAACACAGGCTTGGCGGAATCACCTCGCACGACAGGCCAATTTGGCGCCCGATAGATCGCTATGCGCGCACTCTCTGCGCAGTCACCGCTCGATTCGCATGTGATGCGCCCAGACAGTCCGTCATACCCCTGGACCGCCAGCAGCGCCCTTCGCAAGGCCTCACGATCGATGGATAGACCACCGCTCGGATCGACAACTGCCGTGCGACGAACGGCATCGAAGAGAAGATTGACGGCATCCCACGCAGCCGGATGAAAGACCCCAATCGGATCACCGCCGGTCAACCGACGGTAGGCCGGCAAGTACGCATCGCGGTAGAAGGCGCTCTCCCGTACGACCGAGAAGTCAGGCCCTGCTGCGTAGATCCCATTGGCTTTGCTGCCGAGCAGACCGAAAAAGTCAGGCGTCTGACAGGCCTCCGAAACCACGATCGGTGTCGTTCGTGTTGCAGGAAGATTGCGGAGTGCCGCAACGAGCTCTTCGCAACGGGGCGAGTACTCGGCGATGAACACCATGTCCGGGTTCTGACGTGCAACGGACGCAGCCATCGACGCCGCCGGTTCTTTGTCATAACTCAGATCAGCAAGTGACGTTCCTCCTAGCACCCCTAAGGACTGCGAAAACGCCAGCGTCAATTGAGACGAATAGGCGTCGTCTTTGCGATGAATGGCGACCGCCGACTTCCACCCTTGACGCGAGTACGCAAAGTCCGCCACCGCCGAGGCCTGCAGCACGTCGTTGAAGGCGATCCGAAAATAGTTTCGCTGGTGCGTCGCCGACGCAGTCAGACCTGGCGCAGTATTCGAAGGCGAGATCAGCAAGACGTTTTGCTTCGCAAGCACGACGTCGGCCGCACCAAAGGCCGCGGACGAACACGACGTGCCAATTACGGCCAGCAGGTCGCGTTCCTGCGCGAGCCGTGTGGCGCCCGTCCGCCCACCCACCGAAGAGCAGCCTTCATCTTCGTTCAAGATGGCGATGTCATGGCCCAGCAACTGCCCGGGAATCCCGTCGAACGTACCGTCGAGGTAGTCGACGGCGATCCGCACGCTCTGGGCAACGTCGTCACCGATGGGGTCTTCTACATACAACAGAGTGCCAAGGTAGATCGGGCGACCCAACCCAACGGAGATACACGTCTTGCCACTCGCTGCGCAGGACGCAGAGGATGGCGTTGTCTGCGCCTCCGTCCCGCCACAACCGGCCACAACGAAACCAAGCAACGCAACAAGCAGCCCAATCCGCAGTCCATTCCACGTTGTCATCGCGCGCTCACCCACGGGAGAAACTGTCCCGCTTGCAGCTCTGCAACGAACTGATCGATCGGCCCCGTTGAGGTCAATACGACGGTCGGTCCGGCAAACGGCGCGCTAATGGCGAGAATCGCCGCGAGATCGAAGCCGACAATCAGCACCACGCCAACCGCCACCAATGCGAACCTCGGGCCCGAACGCAGCGCAACGAGCAACGACCCCACAATCAGCGCAGCGCCACTGATGACCGCGAGTAGAAAGAGCGGCAGCGGTAACTCTTGCGTCGCGATCACGATCCGCTGCCGCCGCGCCTCGGTCAGACCCACTGCAGCCGCTTGCATCGCATCGCTCGTTGTCGAGCCCACGTACGAGCGCTCTCCATACGAAAATACGCGGCGCGACAGAAGAGCGGCCTCTGGGCCTGCTGGCGAGGGCTGATCCGGACTGTGCGCCAGATGTGGCCATTCGCGCTTTGTGGTGATGATCAGATACTTCGCGAGTTCGGATTGCACCAGCGATGTGTCGGCCGCGGGTAGGCTCGCGCTTGCGTAGGCCAGTTCGCTCGCGGCCGCGACCTCGACACCGACCGCATTCGAGGCCTGTCGATACGTCGAATACTCCGTATTGATGAGAAAACCCGTCAAAATTGCGAACAGACTGCCAAGCACGGTCATATAGGCAGCCGCGGTCAAGCCGGCGGGCTCACGGCTCCGATCCGAGATCAACCAGCGCAACATGAAAATCGCAACGAGCGTAAACAAAGCGGTTCCACCGAGGCAGACGAGCGTGAGCTCCGTACCGTCGAGGCGCGTCAGTGTAGTCACGACTCGTCGCTCTTCCCGCTGGCCAGGACTGCTTGCCAGTGCCGTCGCACGGCGTCCCGCTCTGCGGAGTCGAGACTAATCCCACCCGTCGCCGCCGCGGCTGCCAACCCTGCATCCGACAACACGCTATCCACGAACGCCTTCAGCGTCGGTTGACTATCGATGGCCTGGAGGTTGACGTAGAGATATAAGGGCCGAGCCAGTGGATAGGTTCCGTCATGCACGTGCTCAACCGTTGGAGCGACACAACCATCGCCGACGTCGATCCCCAGCGGACGAAGGCCTTCGCTCGCCCGTTTGAGGGTTGGTAGCCCCACAAAGCCGAGACCACCAACCGCGCTCCGCGTCGTCGTTGGAATCATTTGCTCGCTGATCAGCGCGTGGTAGTTGCCGCGTAGCATCGAGGCCTGCTCTCGCTGCTTTGCAATCGGAGTAATGATCAAGTCCAGCAAAACCTGCTTGGTGCCTGCCCCCGATCCTGGCCCGATGACATTCAACGTCGAATCGGGCAGGTTGCTACCAGAGCCGGGGATGACCGAATTCGCGGCACGCCACGAGTCAACAGACGCGGACTCTGGGCCCATCAGCGCATAAATCTGCTCCGCCGTTAGACACGACGGCAGCTCAGCCTGGTCTGGGGTAAACAGCACGACCGCATCGTCGGCAACCTGTAGGCGGGCAAACTCGACACCGGCGGCAGCGCAGCCGGCGAGTTCGCGATCATTCAATGCGCGCGACGCAGCGGTGATCCAGACGAGACCATCGCAAAACAGGCCCGCGCCGTCACCGGTACCTGTCATCCGCACCTGCATCGTGACGAGCGGGTTTTGCGCACCAAAATTGCCCGCGACCTCCGACATCATCGGGAGCAGGGTTGTGGATCCAACTATCGAGACCCGCCCATCGAGACTGGACGAGCCGCACCCTGCACTCACCGCCACCAATGCGACCCCTACGGCGACCGCCAGCGATTGAGTTATGCGGCGGGAGACGAGAGACATCTGCGCGTACACTAGCCGGATGAGCCTTACCGTCGATGACCTTGCACCAGAATTTAACCTCCTGGATGACGCCAACACACCCGTCGCGTTGACCAGCCTTCGTGGCACGCGCGTCGTTCTGTACTTCTACCCAAAAGACGACACCCCGGGCTGCACAACGCAGGCCTGTGCTCTTCGTGATGGCTGGGCCGAGGTCGAGGCACTCAATATCACGCTGTTTGGCATCTCGCCCGATTCGCCATCCAGCCACGCCAAGTTCCGGACCAAATACGACCTGCCCTACCCCCTGCTCGCCGATGAGGGACATACCGTGGCCGAGGCCTATGGCGTCTGGGTCGAAAAATCGATGTACGGCAAGAAGTACATGGGCGTCGAGCGCTCAACGTTCATCATCGGCCCGGATGGCTTGATCGAACACATTCTCCATAAGGTCAAGCCCGGCGAGCATCTCGAGCTGATCGTCAAGACGCTCAACGGCTGAGATGACGATCGCGGCCCCGATTGATGGCCCTCTGAAGGGGGTTCGTGTCCTCGATCTCTCGCGCGTTTTGGCTGGCCCATACTGCGCGATGATCCTGGCCGACCTCGGCGCGGAGATCATCAAAGTGGAACGTCCGGACGGCGGCGACATCACCCGCGCCTGGGGTCCGCCCTGGGCTGGCGGCGAGGCCACCTATTACATGTCAACGAACCGCGGCAAGCGCTCGATCACCGTGGACTTCCGCGATCCAGAGGGCATCGCTGTCACACGCCGACTTGCCGCGACCTGCGACGTCGTGATCGAGAACTTCATCCCAGGTGGCGCCGATCGCCTCGGCCTCGGCTTCGACGATCTACGAGCCGATAATCCAAACCTCGTCTACTGCTCCATCAGCGGCTACCCGCACGACAGCCCCGAGGCCGCACTGGCGGGCTTTGACTTCGCGATCCAAGCAGAAGGCGGGATCATGAGTGTCACGGGGGCTGAGGACGGCCCGCCGATGAAGGTCGGCGTCGCGATCGCCGACCTGACCTCCGGCATGTTTGCCACCAACGGCATCTTGGCCGCGCTCTATGCCGTACGCGGTGGCGCCGAAGGCCAACGAGTCCAGGTTTCCCTGCTCGATGCGCAACTGGCCTGGTTGGCCAACCGCGGGACCGAGGCGTCGATCGCCGGCATCACCCCAGAGCGACTCGGCAACGCCCATCCCTCGATCGTTCCCTACGAGACGTTCCCCACGACGTCAGCCCACGTCGTCGTCGCCGTGGGTACCGATGGTCAGTTTCGCTCCTTCTGCGATGTGATCGGCGTGCCACACCTTGGTACCGACGAACGCTTCGACACCAATCCAAACCGCGTCGCAAACCGCGACGTGCTCGTGCCGCTCCTGGCAGACGCAACGCGCATCTGGGATGCCGACGCCCTACTCGCTGCCCTCGCCGAGCGCGATGTGCCGAGTGGTCCTGTCCGCACGATCACCGAGGCGATCGCCAACGCTCCCTACGCCCTCCAGCCGCACGAACAC
>CANKHS010000031.1 GCA_947481755.1 Actinomycetota bacterium
CTCGTCGATGCCTTCGCCTCGACGCTCGAGGAGACACTGGCCGGCGACCTGATGGTGCACGTTGTCGATGGTTCGATCGACGAAGAGGAGCGCAATGAGCAGATGCGCGCCGTCGGCGATGTGCTCGAGCAGATTGGCGCATCGGAATTGCCGCAGATCGTCGTGCTCAACAAGATTGATCTCGTCTCCGCCGAGGACCGCGAGCGCCTCCATAATCGCCTACCGATGGCGATCCAGGTCAGTGCCAGCACGCGCGAGGGTCTGGAGGAGTTGGAGATCATGATCGCCGAACACTTCTCCGGACGTTTCGAACCAACCGACCTTCTCGTGCCCCATAGCGAAGGCAGTGTGCTGTCGGCGCTCTACGCGTTGGGCGCACCGATTACTTCGCGTGAAGACACGGCTGAGGGCGTGCGCATCCGTGCCCGCCTGCCCAAGGCCGAGCGCGATCGCTACGCCCGCTTTGCGGTACCTCCGACGGTGCCGGTATGACCGAGATCGCCTGGCAACGGCTTCATGACGCCGCACGACTGCCCGAGCGAGCACACGCCAATGATGCTGGCTTTGATCTCTACGCGACCGAGCCAGCGACGCTCGCGCCAGGCGAGCGACAGGCTGTCGGTTGTGGGTTCGCCATTGCGTTGCCTAACGGCATGGCCGCGCTGGTCTTGCCACGCTCGGGACTTGCACTCCAGGCCGGCCTGACGGTGCTCAATGCACCCGGCCTGATCGACGCGGGCTATCGCGGCGAGGTCAAGGTGATCCTGATTAATCACGACCCGTCGGCTACCCACACCGTTGCGGTCGGTGATCGCATTGCGCAGCTCGTGATCACGATCCTTCCCGTGGTCGCCTTCGCGGAACATGACGACCTGCCCGATTCGACCCGAGGCACGGGAGGGTTTGGTTCGACGGGACAGTCGTCATGACCGACGGTCCGCGCATTCGCGTTGCCGGACTGCTGATCAACGGCGGTCGGGTGCTGCTCGTACGCCAGGAGAAGGACGGCCGCCACTATTGGCTCTTGCCCGGTGGTGGCGTGGAGGAAGGGGAGGAGCTTGAGGACGCTCTACTCCGCGAAATTACCGAGGAGTGCGGCCGACCTCCTTCCGCAATTCGTGGGCCGATTGCCATGGCGGAAACGATTCCGCCCGCTGACGTACCGACGGGACGTCATATCTTGCACATGGTCTTCGCAATCGAGTTGGCCCAGACCAGCATCGACACGTTCACGTCCAATGACGACGCGGTGCTCGGCCATGCCTTCGTGGATCAGCACGAGCTCGGCGACCTCGACCTTCGACCGCCGATCCACACCTACCTCCGCGACTATCGCGCGGGCGACGCTTTCGTCTCGCTCGGGCGGATGTGGGTGCCTTAGCGGCGTTCGCTGCGTGCGAGGATGGAGGCAGCCGCGGCAGCCACGTCTTCGAGTTGATCATCGAGCGGCGCGAGTGTGGTGGGGAGGCCGCGATGCTCGCAGGCCCAGGCGATCAGTTGATCTGCCAGCCACACGTTCTTGGGTAGCAGGGGGCCGTGCACGTACGTGCCGACGATGCGTCCTTCGAGACAGCCCTCGCTGGTTCCTGTGCCGTCGTTGCCGCCGCCGACGATGACCTTCCCCAACGGTGCGACCCCGGGCCCGAGAATGGTGCGCCCGGCATGGTTCTCGAACCCAACGAGTTCGTGGCGCGTCCCTGCGAGGTCGACATCCACCACGACGTTGCCAACGAGCCGCGTTGCGCCCGCCTGCGTCTCGAGGTCGACGAGGCCTGTCCCCGGCGTATCTCGGCCCGACTGGTCGACGTAGCGATGACCGAGCAGTTGATACCCACCACAGACAGCCAAGACGGGTACGCCGTCGGCGATCGCCGAGCGCAGGGCTGGGACCTGTGCGATCAATGCCTCGGCAACAAGCGCCTGATCGCGGTCTTGGCCGCCCCCAACGAGCACGACGTCGGCGCTTCGTGGATCGAACGAGTCACCGAGTGCGAGAGGTACGACCTCAACAGGAAGGCCCCGCCATCGCGCGCGCTGCTCCAGCACGCGAACGTTGCCGCGATCGGCGTAGATCGACAGCAGTTCGGGGTAGAGCGGAACGATGCGCAGCGTCATGCCTGCTCCTGCCAGAACGGCTGCGTTAGGCCACGATCGGCCAGGACTCCGTGGAGGTCAAGCATTGCGGTGTACGTGGCCAACACAAAGATGCGGCCACCCGGCGCTGTCGCAGCAACGGCAGCGTCAAAGGCGGCCTCGGGCGCGGCAACGGTCGTCATCTGCTCCGCCGGCACGCCGCTATACCGGAGACGGACTGCGAGCTCGGCCGCGCGCGTACCCGTGCAGGTGATGTGCGCAGCGGGTGTCAGGGCATCCTCGAGATCGATATCCCAGATCCAGCTGATATCGCGGCCATCAGCGATGCGATCGTTGAGAGCCAGCACGACCTGGGTGTTCGCCACGTCGTTGTTGATGGCACGTAGTGCCTCGTTCGCGCCGGTGGGATTCTTGAACAGCAGCAGCACGGCCTCGCGATCACCAACCGCGATGCGTTCGAAGCGCCCAAAGGCGGCGTTAAATTGCGCGAGTCGATCAGCTGCGACCGCGGTGGGAATGCCGAGCGCGTAGGCCGCGGCGATCGCGCCGAGTGCGTTCTCGACGTTGTAGAGCCCAGGCAGGGGCAACGAGACCTCGGTCGAACCGTCCGGGGCATCGACGCGGAAGGTCGTGCCGCGTATTCCGTCGCTGTGCACGTGCCGAGCAGCGATATCGAGTTTGCCGCGCTGATGGTCACCCTGGGGACACCGATACGAGCCCAAGTGTCCGAGGTACATCTCGTCGTAGACGTAGGCAGTGCCGCAACGCACGCAGAACGTCGAGTCGGCGGCGGCGTCCTGGACGCCGAGCGAGACACCCGGATCATCGATGCCGAAGCGAACGACGTTTGCGCGGGTTCCTGCGAGCCCGTCGATGACAGGATCGTCGGCTCCCAGCACGAGCGTGGTGGAGGGAGCGAGCGTCGCGACTAGTTCGCGCCACCGGTCAGCAACCATCTCGAGTTCGCCATGGCGATCCAACTGGTCACGAAAGAGGTTGCCGAGCAGCAGTACGGATGGCGCGAGTTGCTTGGTCACTCCCGGCAGTGCCGCCTCATCGACCTCGAGGACACCAATCGTTGCGTTACCAGGACGCGTGACGAGGGTGGTCGCGATGCCGGTCATCAGATTGGCACCTGCCCCATTACGACAAACCACCTGATCCCGACCAATAATCGCCGAGAGCATCGCGGAGGTCGTCGTCTTGCCGTTCGTCGCACTGACCGCCACAATGCCGTCCGTCAGCTCGGCAGCTAATTTGCTCAATCCAGCAGGAGCCAGACGCAGGAAGACATGGCCGGGCATCGTCGTGCCACCGCCTTGACGCGTGACGCGCGAGAACGCACCTGTGGCCTTCGCCAGGCCCCGAGCAGTTGTCACGCGAGCATTCACCACGTCAGATGGTATCCCGCGCGGTCAGGCGGCGGCGACGGCGGCACGCGAACGGAGCAGTGCCAGCGAAACGATGACGCTCATCAGGGCAATGACGACATAGACCACCCAGGAGGCTCCGCGTTGCGTGACGATGCCCGCGAGTATGGGCGCAATCAGCGAACCAACGGCCCAAATCGCGTTCAACATGCCAAAGGCGCCACCCTCACCGATCTTGACGGCACGTGCACCCGTCGCACAGATTGGATACGCGATCGCGAAGATTGGTGCGGCGAGACCGATCAGCAAGATCAGCATCACGGCATACACGGGAATACCGATCGGAAACAGCAGCACGACAAGACAGGCGCCGCAGATTGAAGGTAATACGACCAGGGCCAGTAGATGGTTCAGGCGCGTGCCGAGTCGAGCCACCGTCAGAATTGCAATCACTGACAGGACACTGCCCGCGGTGAAGATCCAGCCGATCGCCGCCGAACTAATCCCTTCACTGGAGAAGTGAAGCGGGGCAAGCAATTGCAATGCCGCCATCATCAGGGCGATAAAGCCAATCGAGAGAAAACTGACCTGCAAGAGACCCGGCTTCATCGCGTGCCGTAACGACACAAATGGTCCGTGCCGATCGGCGTGCGGAACCACGCCACCTGCGCCGCCTGGCTCAAAAATCGCCCACACCAGGATCAGCCCAACCAGTACCCCGAGCCCGAGAAACGACGGCCCGATACCGAAGTACGAGACAATCGGGCCGCCGAGTAGTGGTCCACCGATGGTGGCGATCGTCGCCGACGCATTTGCGATTGTGAGAGCACGGGGGCGATACTCAGAGTCAACTGCACCTGACAGCCAAGCGAGGCCTGCTGACCAGACGACGGCAGAGCAGGCGCCTTGGATGATGCGTACGAGGATCAACAGCTCGAACGTATTGGCGAAGGCAATCGACGGCGCTGCGACGACAAAGCAGGCCGCAGCAATCAGCGTGAGGCGACGAGCGCCAATGCGGTCGGCTACCCAACCGGCGGGAATCGCGAAGACCATGACAGAGAGGCTGTAGGCGCCGAGAACGAGACCTGCCTGGCTATCTGTAAGACCAAATTCGTTGTGCCAGACCGGAATCAGCGGGATCGCCGCTAACCACGTAGCCATGTCGAGGAAGATCAGCGCAGAAATCAGCGCCGTTAGTCGACGAGGCGATACCGGCCGATTTGCACCCATTGTCAACTCAGCTGAAGAGAACGCGGTCCAACGCGATTGCAGCGAAGATGCCGGCCAGATACAGCAACGAGTAGCGGAACGTTTCGCGTGCGATCGTCAGGTCGCCATCGGCACGGTGCAGACGAACGCCGAATTGCAGGAAGCGAAGGCCCAGCAGGAGAGCAATTACGCCATAGACCGGGCCAAGAATGCCGTCATTCGCGCCAAACCAACCAAGCGGAACGGGTATCAACGAGAACACCAGCAGGATGATGGTGTAGACGACAATCTGGATGGTTGTCATGCGCACGCCGGCCACATTCGGCAACATCGGCACGCCCGCGTCTTCGTACTCTTCTTGCTTAACGAGTGCCAAGGCCCAGAAGTGGGGTGGGGTCCAGAGGAAGATCAACCCGAAGAGGAAGATCGGCGCAAAGGCGACAGATCCCGTCACAGCCGCCCAACCCACGAGTGGCGGCATCGCGCCCGCGGCGCCACCAATCACGATGTTTTGGGGCGTCCGTCGCTTCAGCCACATCGTGTAAACGAAGATGTAGAAGAGGTTGCCGGCGAGCGCGAGCACGGCCGCCAACGGCGTCGTCAGCACGGCCAAGACGAGAATTCCAAGTGTGGTCAGGACGATCCCGAAGATGATTGCTGGGCGCGGCTCGATGCGGCCATCGGCGACGGGCCGCAGGCGCGTTCGTTCCATCCTCACATCGAGATCGCGGTCAAGCGCATGGTTGATCGCACTCGCACCACCCGACGCAAGACCCATGCCAAGGAGGGTTGACGCGATCAGCCAGAGCGGGGGAATTCCGTCCTCAGCCCAGACCATGCCGCCGAGCATCGTGATCAGCAGCAGGATCATAATCCGCGGCTTTGTCAGCTCGAAATAGTCCACGTAGAGGGACGGCTGACGAGGCACAGCAACGGGTTCAGCGGACACGAATGACCGGCGTTCTGTTGCGCGTGCTCACAGGTTGGATCGTATCCGAGAAGGCAGCAACTCGACTGCGCATCAGCGGCGACGACTCATCACGAGCAGATCACGCAACGCGATGCCCATGCACACGCCGCCAGCAAAAATGAGGCCGTGCTGCAGGTAATGCAACGAGGCATTCGTTTCGACAGCATTGTCCACTGCCGGCAGCAGCGCGACGCCCTGCAACACGAGACCAAGAGCACCGAGGAGCAATGCACGCATCGGAGTCAGCAAGCCGGGCACGTGAAGCAGGCTAGCATTAGTGCTGTGATCGACGCCAATCACAATCGCGAGGTAACCCTTCAGCGCGAATTGCAGACCGAGCTGGGCCGTGTTGACCCGGCCGTTCTTCCCGCGATTGCCCGTGCCCTTGAGCACAACGCAGACCGTCTTGTTGGTGGCTCGTGGGGCGTCGACGATGACGATGGGTGCCTGCTGACGCTCGCAGCCCGCGAACTTGGTCTCGACAATGGTGAGGAACTCTTAGGCGAATCGATCGCGGCCGTGCGGATCCCCGCGCTGTTTGATGAACTCTGGATCTGCATTCTCGAGCGCACGGGCGATACGCGCAGCGCGCGCAGCATTGTTCATCGCCTCGTTATTGAGACACTCGCCTTGAGCGCGAATCAGGCTGCGGTGTCAGAAACGCCGACGGGCAGTTCTTTGCCCGACAGCGATCGCAACGCCCTGACGAGATAGCGATAGAGGTGCCACTGGACGATCAGCGTCCACCAGACACTCGTGATGACGTGAAGATAGTCCACGGCCGTGAACGCCCCACCCGACGGTCGAAAGAGCATCAACACGCCGGTTACCGCAATCGGGACACCGAGCACGAGCATGACAAGGGAGGCAATCGCATCTTGTGGTCGGCGGACCTGGAGGCGAGAGGCGATCCTTCGTCGCCCCAACTCGCCTGACTTGATCGTCACAAGCAGCAATCCTGCCGAGCCCGTGACGACATGCAACCAGAAGAGCCACGAGTCGGACGACTGCCCACGCAGGCTGAGCGTGTAAATCCAGAGCCCCGTTGCAAACGCGATCAGGAGCGGGAGGAGAGCCAGCACGCCAAACAGTGACGTTCGCCGTCGAACGGGCAATTTGAGGATGGCCTGTGCCTCTCGGCGTGCCTGATTCCATTCCGCAACCTGCTCATCCGTGTAATGCGACGGCGGCTGAGCTGCAGCCCAGACCGCGAGGCGCGCCAAAAAGAAAAACGCAATCAGCGGCGGAACGATATGGGGGAGATGGATAGCGACCCACAACATGGGTCAGCCTCCTAACCCAGCGTCAGCTGCTCGGCAGGCAGTACACGACGGTGAACAGAATCACCCAGACGATATCCACAAAGTGCCAGTAAATACTGATCGCCAGCAACCCACTGTGCCGCTCGGGTGACCAACGTCCTGCCAGTGCGCGAATCATGCCGAGTAGGAGCAACACGAGCCCGATGAACACGTGGGTGCCATGAAGCCCGGTCAGCGTGAAGAAGATCGCTCCCGTCGACTGATCCGCAGGCGTGAACCCGACGATCATGTACTCGTGGACCTGGAGACCAAGGAAGGTCGCGCCGAGGAGAAACGTCAGCAGCAACCAACCGAAGACGGCACCATTCTTGCGTCGATCGAGCGAAAGCAGCGCAAACTCGCAGGTGAAGCTCGAGAGAACGAGGATCAGCGTGTTGATCGACGTGGAGTCCGCCGGAATATCAAAATCACCAGGCCACGGAATGCCCTTGAGCACACGCAGATTGGTGTAGTACATGAAGAACGCACCGAACAGGGCGGCCTCAGAGACCAGGAAGATGATCAGCCCAAGAATCTCTGGGCGAAGTCCCGTGCGATAGGGCTGAATCTGCGGTGCGGAGTGATCGGTAGCTGCGCTCATAGTGAGTCTCCTGCGCGCGCGGCGCTAGACGGTCGTCTCGACGGTCGCGGGTTCGACTTCCGGCACGATCGCGTGCTTCGCACCCTCTTCGCCGTAGCGGTACGGGCCACCGATGACGCGTGGCGTGGCGGGGAAGTTGAAGATCGGCGGTGGGGAGGAGAGCATCCACTCGAGAGTAAGGCCACCCCACGGATTTGCACCAGCCTTCTTGCCGTGACGCGCCGAGTGGATCATGTTGTAGACGAAGATCAGCGTGCTGGCACCGAGCACGAAGGCCGAAATCGAGATCAACATGTTGCTCCACGCAAACTGTGGTGCGTAGTCAGCAACACGACGTGGCATGCCTTCGAGTCCCTGATAGTGCATCGGGAAGAAGGTCAAGTTCATCGCCACGAACGTGATCCAAAAATGCCAGCGCCCGAGGACCTCGTTGTACATGCGGCCCGTCACCTTGGGGTACCAGTGATAGAAGCCGGCGTAGATCGTCATGATCGAACCGCCGAACAGCACGTAATGGAAGTGCGCGACGATGAAGTACGAGTTCGTGATCGAGACGTCGAACGGAACCACGGCGAGCATGACGCCCGAGAGACCACCGATCACAAAGGTAAAGATGAAGCCAATGGCAAACAGGTTGGCCGTTGTCATACGCAAGACGCCACCCCACATGGTGCCGAGCCACGAGAAGATCTTGATGCCCGTTGGAATCGCGATCAGCAGGGTGGAGAGCATGATCGGCACGCGAAGCCACGGTTCCATGCCCGAGGCGAACATGTGATGCGCCCAGACGGCGAAGCCAAGAATGGCGATACCAGCCGACGAGAAGGCGACAGCGCGATAGCCAAAGACCGGTTTCCTCGCGTGCGTCGCGATGACCTCACTGATGATGCCGAAGCCCGGCAAGATCATGATGTAAACGGCTGGATGTGAGTAGAACCAGAAGATGTGTTGGTACACGAGCGTGTCGCCGTTACCAGCGACAGTAAAGAAGTGTGTGCCCATCTCACGATCGAACATCGCCATGAACTGTGCACCGGCGATGAAGGGGGTAGCCGCCACGACGAGCGCGGAGGTTGCCAAGTTGGCCCAAACCAACAGTGGCATGCGGAAGAGCGTCATGCCCGGCGCGCGCATGGCGATGATCGTGACGAGGAAGTTAACCGCGGTCGCAATCGACGAAGCACCAGCCAGCTGGACACCCAACTGATAAAGCGTCATGCCGTAGCCACTCTGCTCCGAGAGTGTCGGGTAGCCGGTCCAGCCACCGTCGAACGAACCAAACATGAACGACGACAGGAGCGTAAACGCGGCGACAGGAAGCAACCAGAACGAGACGGCGTTGAGACGCGGGAACGCCATGTCTGCGGCGCCAATCATCAACGGAATCACGTAGTTGCCGATACCAGCAAAAACGGGGACCATAAAGACGAAGATCATGATCACGCCGTGCTGGGAAATCAGTCCGTTGTACTGCTGATTCGTGACGACCTGCTGGCCAGGATTCGCGAGTTCGGAGCGGAAGATCTCGGCGAACATGCCGCCGACCAAGAACATGATGAACGTGAAGACGATGTACTGAATACCGATGACCTTGTGGTCGGTATTGAACTTGAAGTAATCCCCCCACGAGTGGGCGCCATGCTGCGAGTGATCGTTGGGATCCAGCTCGCCACCGCGCATCCAGGTGAACCAGTAGTCGAAGCCACCAATCCCGACGATGAAGCCGATGCCACCGGCGATGTACGCGACGGTCAACAACGTGCTCTCTTGGAGGACTGGTGTCATGCCGACAAGCGAGCGTGCTGCGATGGTGATCAGAATTGCGAGCGCGGCGAAAGCGGGGGCGACCCAGAGGCAGCGGGCCAGCGTTGGCTTGAGTACAGCGGTCATCGGTCAAACCCTCCCCGGAAGGCGTTAATCACGTTCGTAAGCATCAGCCAGCACTCCCAGTCGTCGTCTGTGCAGTAGCTGATTCGGCTGCCTTGGCTGCCTCGGCCTTCTGCTGTGTGATCCATGCGTCGAAATCGGACTTCGAGACAACACGAACCTTGGGAATGATTGATCCAGGCAAACTGGTATTCATGCCGGTATGTCCGACGCCGCAGAGATAGGCGCAGACGATGTCGTAGGTGCCGATTTTGGTCGGCGTGGTCGAAACCTTGTTGACCTGTCCAGGCGTCGCATTCATCTGCATGCGCCACGCCGGCACCCAGAACGAATGAATCACGTCCTGGCTCTCAAGCTCGAAGATGACCGGCTCGTTGACGGGCAACACGAGGGTCTGCTGATCCTTCAGGTTGATGTCCTGATTGAGATAGCCGTACTTCCAACCGAACTGGTAGCCCAGGACGTGAATCTGCTGTCCACTCGTTCGCGCCTGCGCTTCGACGTCTCCGCTGCGCAGCACCATCAGGCCGCCAATCGCGCAGAGCACGACGATCACGAAGGGAATCACGGTCCAGACAACTTCGAGCCACGTGATGCCGTGGAGGTTGTCGCCCTCACGCTCATCGTTCGGGCGGGCGCGGAAGCGATAGACCGACACCAGCAAGAAGAGAACGACGATGCCGAAGATGATTCCGGAGAAGCCAAGGAAGAAGATGTAGAGGTTGTCGATGTCAGACGACTCTGCCGACGCCTGCACGGGCAGCGTGCGCGTAATGACCAAGAGCACGCTGATCACGATGCCGACGACGACGCCCATGATGGCAAGGGGCAGAACCTTGATCGTCTTCACCTCAGCCAACCCTTTCGAACACGCGCGTCTTCGGGATTCATACGTGTCACGACGGCATCGTATCCACGCTTACGGACGACACGCAACATCGCATCAAACGAAACGATGATCTGATTGGGTAATCGGGACCGTCGCGCTATGCTGACGGCGCGTCGAGAAGCGACGCTAACGACCGGGGGATGATCCGATCCGATGAGCGCGAACGAGACGCAATCCACAGACGAAGCAGTAGCCGCACCGATGACGCAGATGGATTACGTCGATCGGATGTTGGAGCCGCGCGACTCGGGCCTTCAATCCGCCTCGGCACTGCTGAGCGGTCTCGCCTGCGGCCTCGGAGTACTCGCGGTGTGGTTTGCGCCCATGGTGCTCGGCTTCATCGGTATTGGCTTCGCCATTATCGGCCTCGCCATCAGCGGCAATCAGAATCGCTTCGGCAAGATCGCGCTGATCATTGCGGCCGTGGGCTGGTTGCTCGGGTCGATCATCGCCGTCTTCACCGGCGCGTCGACGATCTCCATCACGCTCTCGTAGCGTCGACTCGCTAAACAGCGAGCGCGATAACGGCAACGCCGACGACGTAGAGCGCGAGCGCGCCGACGACGATCGTGACGAGGGGGAGGGACGTCGCGATGAAGATCGCCCCCGCCACAGCTCCGACGGCCAGCGCGAGCACGATCGCAATCTCGAAGAAGGCTCCCCGATCACGATCGAGCGTGCTGGACATCGGCAACTAGGCCTGGTCGGTTGGCGCCGGCGGAGCAGGCTCGTCGGCGGCGGGGAGCGCAGCGGGCTCCGCGGCGGGGGGAGCAGCCTCGGCCGGAGGGGCGCCGTCAACGCCGGCCTTGAACTCGGTGGCCGTCTCACTGAGCATGTCGACACGCGCCTTGGCTGTGTCACCCACGGACTTAGCCGCCTTGCCGATTGCCGTCTGTGGCTCGTGCTCCGCAGCGTCATCGCCCGCTACACCCGCACGCACATCGCGGGCAGTGTCGCCGACTGAGCGCGCGGCACGACCAATTGCGGTCTGTGGCTCTTCGCCGGAGGCTCCGGTGCGCGCGTCGTCAACAAGTCCTGCGACTTCGTTGCGTGCCTCTTTCGCGGCCTCGAGGGCGATCGTTGCGCCTTCGGTGGCCTTTTCGCGTCCGGCCACGGTTGCACGGTAGACCGCCGAATTCTCGTCGGGCTCCTCACCGAAACTCGCCTGGAGCTCGGTCGCGGCACCCTTGATGCCACCGCCGGTTTCCTTGACCCGATCGGCACCGCGGCGAAACAACTTCTTGCTGCCGCCGACACCAAAGACGAGAAAACCGATCACAACGACGATCAGGATATGAACAGGCGATAGACCGAACATGGAAGACTCCTCAGAAGATCTAGGCGCATCCTAGCGTTGCCAGCACCGAGTGTGAGAAATGTCGATGCGAGCGGTGGCGGGTTGGCCGGAGTTGCTCCGCCAGCCCGCCACCGCCAGAATCCTCGGGGATCAGTCCTTGCTGGTGTCCACGGTGATCGGGCGGCCGTTGATCGGCTGCACCGGGCGCGCGTTGTTGTCGTACGCCCCCTTGAAGGCCGCGATCTGGGCCGCGCTCAGCATCACCGGCTGCTTCATCACGATCCACGACACACCCTCCGAGCACCCGGGCGTCGTCAGGCTGCCGGCGAAGCGGAAGCTGCGCCGATCATTCGGCAGCATCGCGGCCCAGTCGAATGTGGCCGTGGCCTCGCTGGCCTCACTCGCGGTGCTGATGTTCTGCATCCGGAGCACGCGGACCATCGGCTGCC
>CANKHS010000032.1 GCA_947481755.1 Actinomycetota bacterium
CCCGGGTGGGAGGTCTGCGGTTGGTTCCGTAGACCGGCGGCGCCGCGGTTTCGTTCGCGACGACGGCTCACCATCTTCCGCTTTTCCGTCGGGACTTACCGGAATCGCGCTGGATGAAGCACCTGTCGGACAGTCGTCCCGGTTGCTGCCGCGTCAAAAGGCCAGATCCCTCGGCGGCTCGTGATGGATTGCAAGCAGCAGATTAGCAATCTGAGCCAGAAGGTCAAGTTTGGAGTGGGCCACGACCTGTCGACGACACGAAGGAGGTCTTTAGCGTACGATGACTGAGCGGGCGTTCGGCCGGAACGCTTACAACGACGTATTCGATGAGGTGAATGGCATGTCCGAGCAGGGCACAATGCGCGTCAAGAGCGGTTTGGCTGAGATGCTGAAGGGTGGCGTCATCATGGACGTCGTCAATGCCGAGCAGGCCAAAATTGCGGAGGACGCTGGCGCGTGCGCCGTCATGGCGCTCGAGCGCGTGCCTGCCGATATCCGTGCCGACGGTGGCGTCGCGCGCATGTCTGATCCCGAGATGATCATCGGGATTCAGGAAGCCGTCTCGATTCCCGTCATGGCCAAGGCCCGCATCGGACATTTCGTCGAGGCCCAGATCCTGCAGAGCCTTGAGGTGGATTACATCGACGAGTCCGAGGTGCTGACGCCCGCAGACGAGGCGCATCACATCGACAAGTGGAAGTTCACCGTCCCCTTCGTCTGTGGTGCCACCAACCTCGGCGAGGCGCTCCGTCGCATCGGTGAGGGTGCAGCAATGATCCGCTCGAAGGGCGAGGCCGGTACCGGCGACGTCGTCGAAGCAGTTCGCCACATTCGGGGTATCACTGGCGAGATCAAGCGTCTCCATGGGATGGATCCCGACGAGGTATACGCTCGCGCCAAGGAGCTGCAGGCACCACTTGACCTGGTGCAGTACTGCGCCCGCGAAGGTCGTCTTCCGGTGGTGTTGTTTACCGCCGGCGGCGTTGCGACGCCAGCTGACGCGGCGCTCATGATGCAGCTCGGCTCCGACGGTGTTTTCGTCGGGTCCGGCATCTTCAAGAGCGGCGACCCCGCCAAGCGCGCCCGCGCGGTTGTCGAGGCCACGACCCACTTCCGCGATCCCGCCAAGGTGGCTGAGGTCTCCAAGAACCTCGGCGAGGCAATGGTTGGTCGTAGCGCCAAGTCAATCCCCGAGGACGAGCTACTCGCCGGACGTGGCTGGTAGCACTCCACGCGTTGGCGTGCTCGCCCTGCAAGGGGCGTTCCGCGAGCACGTGCAGGCTCTCGAACGGCTGGGTGCGACAGCAGTTGAGGTACGTACACCCGCGGAATTAGACGGGCTCGACGGTCTCATGCTGCCGGGCGGAGAGTCGACGACGATGGATCTATTGCTCGACTCGTCGGGTCTGCGCGGACCGATTACAGTCGTCGTTGCGGCGGGGCTTCCCGTCTTCGGTACCTGCGCTGGGCTGATCTTGCTGGCCAACGATCTTGAGGACGGCACTGAGGGGCAGCGAACCCTCGAGGCACTCGACGTGACGGCGCTGCGTAATGGCTACGGGCGCCAGGTCGCGTCGTTCGAGGCGGCCGTCGACCTTGCTGGCGAAGAGACGCCCATGGTGGGCATTTTCATCCGAGCACCGCGCATTACACGCGTCGGCGAAAACGTCGACGTGCTCGCCACCGTCGGTGATGAGCCCGTCGCTGTCCGCAACGGCTCTATCATGGCGGCAACGTTCCATCCGGAGCTGGCGCACGACGACCGGCTCCATGCGCGCTTTCTTGAGCGCGTGACCACGCATTCGTAGGCGGGAGTACAGGCATGTCCGGTCATTCCAAATGGTCCACCATCAAGCACAAGAAGGCGGCGACCGATAAGAAGCGCGGTCAGCAGTTCAGCAAGCTCGCCCGCGCGATCATGGTTGCCGCCAAGGAGGGCGGTGGTGATCCCGATTCGAACGCCGCACTCGCGAACGCCGTCGCCAAGGCGAAGTCGTACTCGCTCCCTCGCGAAAACATCGAGCGCGCGATCCAAAAGGGTGCGGGTGGTGGTGAGGGCGAGAACTTCGAGACCGTCACCTACGAGGGCTTTGGTCCGGGTGGAGCCGCATTCGTTGTCGAGGCGCTGACCGACAATCGCAATCGCACTGCTGCCAACGTGCGCAGCATCTTCACGAAGGCCGGCTCCGCACTCGGCGCTCCGGGTAGCGTCGCCTGGAAATTTGATCGCAAGGGCGTGGTCATTCTTGAGAACGTCGCCGATGAGGACGAGCTTTTGCTGGCAGCTGCGGATGCAGGCGCAGATGATTCCGAGGGTGAGGATGGGATCTTCCGCGTCACCACCGATCCATCCGAGCTGTCTGTGGTGCGGATCGCTCTGGAGGGTGCCGGCTTCCAGGTGACGAGTGCCGAGTTGACACTGTTGCCGAAGCAGCTTGCCGAGATCGACGACGAAGGCAGCCGCAAAGTGCTCAAGATGGTCGATGCCCTCGAGGATGACGACGACGTTCAAGAGGTCTTCTTCGACGTTGAGATCACCGAAGCCGTGCTGGCCGAGCAGTAGGTCCAATTCTCTGATGGCGCCCCAGCCGCTGATCATCGACTGCGATCCTGGGATCGACGACGCGATCGCAATCCTGCTCGCCCTCGCGAGTCCCGAGCTGGATCTGCTTGCGATCACCACGGTCGCCGGCAATGTGCCGCTCGCCAACACGACGACGAATGGTCTGCGCGTGTTGGATCTCGTTCGCCGCGCGGATCTCCCGCTCGCGGCCGGCGCTCATCGACCGCTGGTGCGTATCCCCGGCGGGGATTCGTCCGAAACGCACGGGGAGACCGGTCTCGACGGTTCGGAGCTACCAGCACCGTCTCGCGGTTCTTCTGCCGAGCATGCCGTCGACCTGATCGCTCGACTCGCGTTGGAGCGCCCAGGTGAGGTGACGCTGGCTGCGGTCGGTCCGCTCACCAACGTCGCGCTCCTCGCTGCCCTGCGCCCGGAGGCCTTTGCTGCTCTGCGTCGCGTCGTCGTGATGGGCGGTGCGTCGACGGGTGGCAACATGTCGCCGTACGCAGAGTTCAACGTCTGGTTCGACCCCGAGGCAGCCGAACGGGTGCTGCAGGCCGGGCAGGATCTGACCCTCGTCGGGCTTGACGTGACGCGACAGGCCATCCTGACGAGCAGCGATATTGATGGACTCGAGCAGCTGCCGACAATTGGATCGGCTGTGGCTGGGATGTTGCGCTTCTACATGCGCAAGCACGTCGACTGGTACGGCGAGGAGGTCGTCTATCAGCACGACAGTCTCGCGATTGCGCACCTGATTGACCCCGCCATTTTGGGGCTTGTTCATTGCCATGTGGAAGTTGATACGGGTGTGGGACCCGCACGAGGTTCAACGTTGGTTGATCGCCTGGGCGTCTTTGGTGGCGATGCAAACGCTCACTGGGCGGCGACCGTCGACGTGGAGCGGTTTCGTGCGCTCCTACTGGGACGCCTGGGCGAGCTCTCCGCCCGTCTGGTCTAGCTCGTCTGCGGCGGCGGATCGCCCGGCTGCCAAGGAGCCGGTGGATATTCGGCTTGGTCGCCGCGGTGTTCGCCGATCGTCAGGATGCGGAGATCCTGGTCGCCGTCATTGAGAAACTGGTGCGGGCGCTCGGGGCCCTCACGCTTGGCAAAGAAATCGCCTGGCCCAACGCGGTAAACCTCGCTGCCAACCATCAAGACGCCTGTGCCGCTGAGGACGAGAAAGCACTCCTCTTCCTCGTGGTGCCAATGGAATTTCGTCGAACGTTCGCCGGGACGGACGAGGTCGACGTTGACGCCGATGCGTCGCAGCCCCGCGTGCTCGCCCAGGCGGCTCGAAAGCCCGAAGGTCTCGCCGCCCGGTTCGTACTCGCCTTCGCCCGTTGGTGCATCTTCCGCGCGTGTCAGCCAGTGCGGTCGGCGGTCGCCGCGCTCGCGCAGTCGCTCGGCCGGCCGGCCGTCGATCGTCGAGACGGCCCATTCGCCTGCCGGCAGGGTCTTGGTCTCGATCCACCGGCTGGCGGTCACCGTCGCCGGGACTTCGACACAGACGGCTTCCCACTCACCTTCGCCATCGACCAACAAAAATGAATTGTCGGCCTCGGTGGCGCGCAACAACTCTTCTGCTGCAGCCTCGATGTCGGGCCACCAACGGGGATGGCGTTCGATGAAGGCAATGTGTCGGGCAGGGCGTTCGGCCATGGTTCGCATGGTACGTGACGATCCACAAGGCAAGGAGCGACCGGCGGCGCTCGTAGACTGGAGGGCATGGTGATCCTTGGGCTCGACCCGGGAACGGCGTCGACTGGTTACGGCATCGTGACAGTGGCAGGCAGCCGGCTCAGGTCGGTTGATTTCGGCTGCATTTATACGGACGCTCATACACCGCCCGAAGAACGCCTTGCGGCCATCGCTCGGGCGATCGACGCGTTGCTGGCCGAACACGAACCCACAGCCGTCGCGGTTGAAGAGGTGTACGTGGGTGGCAACCCGCGCACTGCGCTCGCCGTTGGACAGGCGCGTGGCGCGGTCATGACGATGGCCGGGTTGCGGTACATCCCAGTGGCGGAGTACAGCGTCTCGCAGATCAAGACGGCAGTGTGCGGCTATGGTCGCGCCGATAAGAAACAGGTACAGACGATGGTCGGTGCGGTGTTAGGACTGCCCAGTCCACCAACGTCAGACCATGCCGCGGATGCACTCGCCGCTGCTATCTGCCACGCCTCGACGAGCCCGTTACAGGCGTCCCTCAAGCGGGCAGGTCTGAAGGCATGATCGCGCACGTGTCCGGAACGGTGACGAGTCGCGATGGCGAGATCCTGGTTGTCGATGTCGGCGGTGTGGGCTACGAGGTGACGGCCACGCTGACTGCTCTGTCGCGCTGCGAGCCGGGCATGACCGTCACCGTGCCGACCTATCTCCACGTGCGCGAGGACGCGATGTTGTTGTTCGGCTTTTCGAACGACGCAGAACGGCGTATTTTTCGCCTGCTGCTTGGGGTCAATGGCGTGGGGCCAAAGCTGGCCCTGGCGATTGTCTCGGCGCAGGACCCCGATCGCATCGAGAGTGCGGTGTTGCTCGGTGACGTCGCACTGCTCTCGAGCGTGAGTGGCGTTGGCAAGAAGACGGCCGAACGGATCTGCCTCGACCTCAAGGACAAGATTGCGGGTGCCGGTGGTGCGTCGGCTGGCAGCGGTACTGAGGCTCCGGTTGCAGCAGACCCACACCGCGAAGCGCGCGATGCTCTGGTCGCTCTGGGCTACTCCGTCACCGATGCCGAGGCTGCTCTCGTTGGGTGCGAAGGCTCGACAGGTGAACGCGTCAAGGCGGGGCTCGCCGCTCTCGGTGGTGGACGACTGTGACCGATGACACACGACTGATTGCGGGCGAAGAAGAGCCCGAAGATCAGGAGAACGATGGCTCGCTGCGACCACAACGGCTGGGTGACTTCGTCGGGCAGGAACACGCCGTGCGTCAGCTCGAGACGTTTGTGGCCGCGGCCCGCGGGCGTGGCGAGGCGTGCGATCACGTGCTGCTGGCTGGACCACCGGGGCTCGGCAAGACGAGCCTGGCGTTTATCGTCGCGGCCGAGATGGAGAGCCGGATTCACACTATCTCGGGACCCGCTCTCGAGCGTAAAGGCGACATCGCTTCGATCCTGACCGCACTCGAGCCCCACGACGTGCTCTTTATCGACGAGGTGCATCGCCTCCCGCGCGCCATCGAAGAACTGCTCTATCCGGCGATGGAAGACCGCGCGATTGACATCGTGATTGGCCAGGGGCCAGGTGCGCGAACCCTACGGCTCGATCTTGCGCCCTTCACGCTGGTTGGTGCCACTACGCGTGCAGGCCTATTGACGACACCGATGCGCGATCGCTTCGGGATCTCGTTACGGCTCGAGCACTACACCCCCGACGAACTGCTGTTGATCATTCGGCGGTCTGCCGGGATTCTCGATGTGACGATTGACGATGAGGCCGCGCACGAAATTGCTCGGCGCTCGCGGGGCACCCCACGCATCGCGAATCGCATCCTCCGCCGTGTTCGGGACGTCGCCCAGGTCCGCGAGTGGGCAACGGTCGATCGCGAAGGTGCGCTGGCTGCACTCGACCTGCTCGGTGTTGACGAAGATGGGCTCGACCGCGCCGACCGCGAGTACCTGCGCACAATTGCCGAGCGTTTTGCTGGTGGCCCCGTCGGCCTTTCGACATTGGCGGTCGCACTCGGTGAGGATGCCGGGACGCTCGAAGACGTCTACGAGCCTTACCTGATTCAACAGGGCATGATTCAGCGCACCGCCCGGGGTCGCGTCCTGACCGCGCGTGGCCGCGAGCTGGCAGGCATGCCGCAGGATCCGGGCATGCCTTCACTTTTGGACTAGCGCGTGCGACTCTCCGAACTCGATTACGAGCTCCCTGAGCAGTTGATCGCACAGGCACCCCTCGAGCCTCGCGATGCGAGCCGGCTCTTGATCGTCGATCGTGCTGCTGCGACGCTCGAGGACGCGGTCTTTCGGGACCTGCCCACGCTGCTGCGAGCCGACGATCTGGTGGTGCTCAATTCGACACGTGTGCGTGCTGCGCGGCTGTCAGTCTCCCGCGAGACGGGTGGAGCTGCCGAGGTGCTGCTCCTCGAACCTCAGGGCGACGTCTGGCAGGCACTCGTTCGTCCGGCGCGGAAGTTGAAGCCAGGAGCGCGCCTGGCGGGGAACGGTATTGAGGTCGAGATCGTTGAGGTCGGCACGGCGGGGGAGGCGATCGTGCGTCTGCACGCCGAGGGCTCGATCGACGCGGCCATCGAGCGCGCGGGCGTGATGCCACTGCCACCCTACGTTCGGTCCACCGTCGACGACGCTGAGCGGTATCAGACGGTCTATGCGCGTTCGGTCGGCTCGGCTGCCGCACCCACTGCAGGCCTACATTTCACACCCGCGCTCCTCGAGCGCATCCGGGCAACCTGTGAGGTCGTTGAGGTGGATCTCCATGTCGGGCTCGACACCTTCCGTCCCGTCACCGTCGACACGCTCGAACAGCACGAGATGCATTCCGAGTTCTATTCCGTCGACGCCACGGTTCGTCGGTCTATCGCCAGTGCTGTGGCTGACGGGCGCCGCGTCGTGGCGATCGGAACGACCACGACACGCGTCTTGGAGACGATTGCCGATCCAGCGGCACCGGATGCTGGACGGACGTCGATTCTTCTGCAGCCGGGCGTGCCGTTTCGCACCGTCGGTGCACTCGTGACGAACTTTCATCTACCTCGCTCGACGCTCCTTGCGCTCGTGATGGGGTTGGCGGGGGAGTCGTTGACCCGGGACGCGTACGCTCATGCCGTGAACTCGGGCTACCGCTTCTATTCGTTCGGCGATGCGATGGTGATTGTGTGAGTTCGCCCGGCGATTTCACGCTGGAGGCAACGGATGGCAAGGCGCGAGCAGCAACGCTCGTGACGGCCCACGGTGCGATTCAGACACCCGTCTTTATGCCGGTCGGCACCCTCGGCACGGTCAAGGGCGTCGATCCCGACGAGTTGAAAGCCATTGGCACGCAGATCCTGCTCGGCAATACGTATCACCTGCACCTGAAGCCAGGCGAAGACCTTGTCGCCGAGCTGGGTGGTCTCCATCGTTTTATGGCCTGGGACGGTCCGATCCTGACCGACTCTGGTGGCTTTCAGATCTTTTCCCTTGCCGATACGCGGACCATTGACGATGACGGAGTGAGTTTCCGGAGCGTCTACGACGGCGACCTCGTGCGCCTGCGCCCAGAGGACGCAATGGCTATTCAGGCTGCGCTTGGTTCTGACATTGCCATGTGTTTGGACGAGGTGCCAAAGCCCGACGCCCCCTTGGCAGAGCTGGCAGCTGCGGTCGAGCGAACGACACGCTGGGCTGCGCGCTGCAAGGCGACCACTCCTGCACCCGGGCAGCTCCGTTTCGGCATCGTTCAGGGCGGCGTCGAACCGGCCTTGCGTGAACGCAGTGCGAGCGACCTGCTCGAAATCGGCTTCGACGGCTATGCGATCGGTGGCCTGGCAGTGGGGGAAGAGCGCGAAGCGACGTTTCGGATTACCGACAGTACAGCGGCTCTGTTGCCCGTCGACCAGCCTCGTTACTTCATGGGCATTGGTGATCCTGAGGGGATCTTGCGGGTGATTGCCGCAGGCGTTGACATGTTCGACTGCGTGTTGCCAACGCGACTCGGGCGCACGGGTGCCGCGATGACCTCGAATGGGCGTCTGAATATGCGCAATGCCGCCTTCGCTCGCGATCCGGAACCGCTCGACCCGCGCTGTGGATGCCCGACCTGCCAACGTTTCTCACGCGCCTATATCCGCCATCTCGTGATGCAAAAAGAGCTGCTTGGCATGCGGCTGCTGTCGGTTCACAACATGGCCTTCCTGCTAGCCTTGTGCACAGCCGCACGGGAGGCAATCATCGAGCAGCGGTTCGATGACTTCTTGGCGACATCCCTTGAACGACTAACGACCGGAGCCGACTGATCATGCAGACCTACCTCCTGTTGTTCGTGGCGATGGCCGCGATTTTCTACTTTTTGATTCTGCGACCGCAGCAGCGCGCCAAGCGCGCCAAGGCCGAGTTGATGACCGCGCTCTCCGAAGGTAGTGAGATTCTGACCGTTGGTGGTATCTACGGCACCGTCGTTGCGTTGCGCGACGACGACATGGATCTTGAAATCGCTGATGGCGTTGTGATGCGCATCGATCGTCGTGCCCTCGCAGCGGTGATCCCGGTTGCATCTGATGATGACGAAGAAGACGAAGACGACGACCTCGACGATGATGCGTCCGTGGACGAAGATCACGACGACGATCACGACGGGGACGAGACGCCGACTGCAGGGGATCGTCCGGCCTAACCCATGTTGCGTCGCGGAACTGTACTGATTCTCGTAGCGCTGGTCGCGCTACTGATTGCCACGGGCGCGCTCTCGTATCTGCGCGCGCCGGTGCTTGGTCTTGACCTGCAGGGTGGCGCCGAGGTCACGCTCGAGGCGCAGCCGCAGAAGGGTCAGACCGTCACGGAAGATCAGATGAATCAGGCCGTCCAGATTCTGCGTACCCGTGTCGATGCGCTTGGTGTCTCGGAACCACAGATCCAGCGTGAGCAAGGCAACCGCATTTCAATCGCCGTCGCCGGTGAGAACGACCCGGCTCGAGTCTTTGCCCTCGTCGGTTCGACGGGACAGCTGTACTTCATCGATCTTGAGCAGGGATTGACACAGGGTGTGTCGCGGTCATTTGTTGCGGGTGCCGGCATCGTGCCGAAAACGACGTTGTATGACCTTTTGAAGGCAGTTCCCAAGAAGTTGCAGTCGGGTGACCAGAGTGTTCTCTACGCCTTCAAGAAGAGTGATACGGCCGAACCGTTGAACCCCAATGGTGCTGTCGATATGCCGCAGTTGCTGCTGCAAATCGGAGCGTCGACGCTGCCCAGTGACGTCGTTGTCCTCGGGGTGCCCACCGACCATCTCGCCGTCAAGTGTTCGAATCAGTCGCCTGCGGGATGCCCACCGAATATCACGCCAGTGCCGACGAAGGCCAAGGAGAAGTTCTTCTGGTACATGTTCGACCTGCCGCCCGTAGCGCAGCGCCTGACGGGTGACGATCTCGATAGTGCGAAGTCCGACGTCGACACAACGACGGGGCAACCGGTCGTGTTGATGAACTTCAACGATCGTGGTTCGAAGTTGTTCGGTGACATTACGAAGCAGCTCGCCGACCGTGGTCGCTCCGAGTGGAGTTCGGCCGGCGCGCAGGCGGGTCAGGAGTCCGCGTATTTCCAGCGCTTCTCGATCATTCTCGACGGTCAGCTTGAGACCTACCCAACCATCGATTTTGTCTCGAACCCGGACGGAATCCAGGGAGGCTCGGCTCAGATCACGGGTCTCGCTTCGCAGCAAGAGGCCAACGACATCGCGCTGGTGTTGCAGTCCGGCTCGCTTCCCGTTCGGTTCGTAGCGCTGTCTTCGAGTCAGGTCTCGGCCACTCTTGGCGCGGCCTCGCTGCGGCAGGGTCTGATCGCTGGCGGAATCGGCCTGCTCCTGATGATGCTCTACCTGATCGCGTTTTATCGCGTACTCGGAATCGTCGCTGGCGTCGCTCTGATCATTTTCGCGGCGCTCTTCTACGGCGTCATCCTGGCCATTCCCGTGACGATGACCCTGCCAGGAATTGCGGGCATGATCCTCACCATTGGCGTGGCGGCCGACGCCAACATTGTCGTCTTCGAACGCATCAGAGAAGAGTTCCGCGCGGGCAAAACCCTAAAGGCCGCAATTTCGGCCGGCTATTCCCGTGGTTTCCGCACCATCGTCGACGCCAATGCCGTCACCCTGATCACGGCAAGCGTGTTGTTCGTTGCCTCTCAATCGAGCGTCAAGGGCTTCGCATTCCTGCTCGCCATCGGCGTGTTGGTCTCGATGTTTACCTCCGTCGTGGCGACGCGAGCGATCCTCAATGTGCTTTCGAGTTTTGCCTGGTTTAACAACCCGCGCGTGATCGGCGCCGAGGCCAAGCCTGTGCGCTGGCGGTTCGACTTCGCGGGGCGGAAGCGACTGTTCTTCGCGATCGCTGCCACCGTCGTCGTCATCTGTATCGGAGCGCTTGGCGTTCGCGGTCTCAACATGGGTCTCGACTTCACGGGCGGCACCCGCATGGCTGTCGTTACGACCAAGCCGGCCACGGTTGACGAAATGCGCACGCTCCTGGTGAAGGTCGATTCGACGCTCGGTAGCGCTGTGGTCCGTGGTGAGGGTACGCAGTCCGGTTCGACCTACACCACGTTCCAAATTGACGCCAAGGAGATCTCTCCGGCCAAGGTGCAGACGATCCAGCAAGAGGTCAATCAGAGTTACGGGCTCGCTGAGCAAATCGACGTGCGAACGGTCTCGGCATCGTTTGGTAACGAGATTTTGCGCGGCGCTCTGCTTGCGCTGCTCTTCTCGATTCTCTTGATCATCATTTACATGGCCTTCCGTTTCGACTGGAAGTTCGCGTTGCCGATGATC
>CANKHS010000033.1 GCA_947481755.1 Actinomycetota bacterium
CCGGTCGACCGATTTTCGCTCTGCTAAGCCGAAAAGAAACGCCGCTCTAGCGCCCGAGTCGGAGGGCGTCCGCGTCGAGCAATCGCTCAAGTCGCACGCCCATCTCGGCCATTGCCTCCGCGCCGCCCTCGCCACGGTCAACGACGCAAATGACGGTGTCACAGACGAGTCCCGCCTGGCGTAACGCACGCACGGCGTCGAGTGCGGCGCCGCCAGAGGTGACGACGTCCTCGACGACGACAACGCGCTCACCCTCCTCACAGATTCCCTCAAGACGGTTCGACGTTCCGTAATCCTTGGCCTCGCGGCGCACGATCAAAAACGGTAGGTTGGCCGCCATGCTGGCGGCGGCCGCCAGTGCGACTGCACCAAGTTCTGGACCGGCAATGCGCTGTGCCGTTGGCTCAACGTCGGCGATGCGCTGTGCGAGCAGATCGCCGATCTCGCGCAGCAGTGCCGGCTGCGTTTCAAACCGGTACTTGTCGAGGTAGAACGAACTGCGTCGTCCCGAGCGCAACACGAAATCGCCCTCGAGATAGGCGACGGCACGAATCCGGTCGGCGAGATCTTGCATCAACTACCTCCTACGAGCAGGCGCGAGGCCCGCATTAGTCCGTCAATTTCAGGGGCCTGGTGGTCCAGGGACAGCATCGAGCCATCGTCAAAATAGAGATCTGCGCGCACGGCCGTCGTTGCACTACGACGACGCAGCAGGACGAATGCCCCAACTGTGGCACCCGCCGCCAGCACTGCCCCAACCAGCCTACCCGCGCGCATCGGAGCCTCCGATGACGTTGCGAAGAGTCTCTCGCAGGTCGTAGAAGACGAGACCGGCGGTGACTCCTGTATCGGTTACGGCGATCGCCGACAATCCCCGCTCGCGAACCCCGAAGATACCGGCGTCCGGGAGGCCGACTTCGCACTGACTGACTGGCGGCCGCCCAAGCTGACGCGCGGCCGCATCAGCCGCAGCCCAGAAGGCAGCGCTGTCAGCACCAACCGAGCCGAGCTCGGCGAGCACGTGGCCGTCGCTATCCATGAGTGCCACGCTGCGCAGGTGCGTCGAAACGTCGAGCAATTCGGCGAGTGCAGCGTCGGCGGTCATGGGGCCTTCCATGGCGCGGACGGTAGCACGCTGGCGCGGGTCGGTTGTGGCATGTCTTCATCGTCGCTCACGCGCAGACGGACGCTGACCACAAGATTTGGAAGTGCGGCCTTGATCGTGCTCTCGAGTGCCGTACGAACACCGACCGCACGCTCGGGTGACACCCGCTGACGAAGCCGCGCCTCAACGGACAGGTACTCGGCGCCACCCGTGCCGCGAATGACAATCCGTCGAAAACCGATCACCTCGGGTGGCCCGTGCGCGATTGCAGCCTCGACGGCTCGGGTCTCGTCGGTCGTCGGAACGCGACGCAGTCCGGCGCCGCCTGGACGGGCCAGCGCAACTCCCTCCAAGACAGCCATGAGACCGAACGTCACGGCCACGACGGTGTCGACGGCGGGAAGCACATAGGCTCCGATCAGGACTCCGACGGCGAGCGTGAGTCCAACCGCTGAGCCCCGCAGTAGCGTGGTTCGTTCAGACCGGAGAATCGGAATCTCAAGGTCAGCCCGCCAGAGGGCACCCAGCGGAGCCAAGAGTGCAAGCGAGGCAAAACCTCCAGCGAGCGCGACGTAGACCCAGCCGTCGGGGAGCGAAAAGCCGGCACTGAAGGCGGCGATCACAGCGATCGTCCCGAGTATCAACGCAGCGATCGCGGCCGCGAAACGTCCTGCGACACGCCGCCGGGGGTTACGTGTCCGGGTTGGTGGATCTGCAACCGCCGCGAGCAGCAACGTGGTGATCAGCGCCGCGGCGGCCAGGGCGCTGGCAGATTCAACCAGTACCGATGTCAGCAGCAAGAGCAGCCCGGCAATCGCAAACACGACCGGGAGACCAGCCTGGGCGATGCGATTCATAGGCCAAGCTGATCGCGTAGCGCGCTCGCTGCCGCACCGCGGTGAGAGATCGCGTTCTTCTCGTCTGCGGAGAGCTCGCCGCAGGTTCGATCGTCAGCAGCAGGGATCAAGATTGGGTCGTAGCCGAAGCCATTGGCACCACGGGGAGCGTGGGCCAGCGTGCCCTCGAGGGTGCCCTCGGCACTGAACTCCTGCCCGTCGGGCCCGATCGCTACGAGCACGCAGCGAAAGCGCGCGCGGCGAGTGTCAGCGTTCGCCACCGCGTCGAGAAGCGCAGTTACCCGCCCAGCGTCATCAAGCTGGTCGCCTCCGTAGCGAGCACTGTGGATCCCAGGGGCGCCATCCAGCGCATCGACTTCGATTCCTGAGTCGTCGGCCACCACCCACTCCCCTGGATGTCGCCGAGCCCCGGCGAGTGCCTTGATGCGCGCATTGGCAAGAAACGTGGAGCCATCCTCGACGGGCGATTCCCACTCCTCGACGGGAACGACGGTACAACCGAGCAAGCGACCAAGCTCGGCGGCCTTGCCGGCATTGCCGGTTGCGAGGCGGACCTGCGTGATCACGCCGGTCCGATGGCCGCCTGCTGCACAGCGCGCAGCGTCTCCATGCCGCCGCCGGCGAGATCGAGCAGGTGATTGAGGTCGGCCCGTGGGAACGGCGTACCCTCAGCCGTCCCCTGGACCTCGACGAGTCCATCGCTTCCGGTCATGACGATATTCATGTCGACATCGGCGCGCGAGTCCTCTTCGTACGGAAGATCGAGTACGGCGTAGCCATCGACCATGCCAACGCTGATGGCCGCGATCGAATCGCGGAGTGCCGCTGTACGTCCGATCGCAGCGAGTGCGAGATGCGTGGCGACCCAGGCGCCCGTGATCGATGCGCAGCGCGTGCCCCCATCGGCTTCGAGCACGTCGCAGTCGACCCAGAGCGTGTTCTCGCCCAACTCAGTGAGATCCACGACGGCGCGCAGGGAGCGGCCGATCAGGCGCTGGATCTCGACTGTGCGGCCGTCCAACTTGCCGCGCGTCGCATCGCGGGGCTTGCGCTGTCCGGTCGAGGCCGGCAGCATGCCGTACTCGGCCGTCAGCCAACCGCGACCCTGGCCACGCAACCATGGCGGTACGCCGTTTTCGACGATCGCAGTGCAAAGCACGCGGGTGGCACCGATCTCGATCAGAGCCGAGGGTGCCGACTTGAGAAAGCCGGGCGTGATGGTCGTGGGGCGCAATTCGTCGAACGCGCGTCCGTCTGCTCTGCTCATGCGTCCTGCTTCTTCGGTGGTGGAACGACGAGACCAAGATCGCGCCATTGCTCGGCGGTGGCCGGCGACGGCGCATCCGTGAGCGGATCGAAGCCACCGGCGATTTTCGGAAAGGCGATCACGTCTCGAATCGACTCGGTGCCGACCAGGAGCATCACGGTACGGTCAATGCCAGGAGCGATTCCGCCGTGTGGAGGCGCGCCAAAGCGGAGGGCGCGGAGCAGGAAGCCAAAGCGATCCTCGGCCTCCTCGTCGGAGAACCCAACCGTGCGGAAGACGCGCTCTTGGAGATCGGGTCGGTTGATTCGGAGGGAGCCAGAGGCGATCTCGCTGCCGTTGACAACGAAGTCATAGGCCTCGGACAGCACCGAGCCAGGATCGCTCTCGATGCGATCCTCATCCTCCGCGCGTGGCGCGGTGAACATGTGATGCTCGGCGACCCAGCGACCCTCGTTTTCGTCGTACCCGAAGAGTGGGAAATCGACGACGAAGAGCATCGACCATGCCTTGGGATCGGCCAACTCGTAACGGGCAGCAAGGTGTGGACGAAGCGCGCCGAGCACGCGCACCACGACGGCAGCGCTATCGGCGGCCAAGAAGACGGCGTCGCCGGGTTGTGCACCCGTCGCGGCGATGATTCCGGCGAGCTCCTCCTCAGAGAGGAACTTGGCGATCGGTGAACGGACCTCGCCCGACGGATCAAGCAGCAGATAGGCAAGGCCCTGTCCGCCCCACTCCTTGGCGAACTCGGCGAGTTCGTCCAGCTCGCGTCGACTCAACGCTGCTGCGCCTGGGCACGCGAGTGCGCGCACGGCCCCGCCCTTTTCGACTGCACCCTTAAAGACGCTAAAGCCGGAGTTCGCAACGAGTTCGCTGACGTCGCTGATCTCGAGGCCATAGCGCAGATCGGGCTTGTCGCTCCCGAACCGCAGCATTGCCTCGGCGTGTGTGATGCGCAGGAACGGACGCGGCAATTCGATTCCAAGGATCTCCTGCCAGAGCGCGCAGTACAGCCCCTCGGTGAGCTCGAGGATCTCGTCTCGCGTAACGAAGGACATCTCCAGATCGAGTTGTGTGAACTCGAGCTGGCGATCCGCGCGCTGGGCCTCATCGCGAAAGCAGCGCGCGATCTGGTAGTAGCGCTCGTAGCCGCCCATCATGAACAGTTGCTTAAAGAGCTGCGGAGACTGCGGCAGCGCGTAGACGCTGCCGGGCTCTAGGCGAGCGGGAACCACGAAATCACGAGCACCCTCTGGCGTGGACTTGGTCAGAATCGGTGTTTCGAGCTCCCAGAAACCACGGTCCTCGAGGTAGCGCCGAATCAGACGCGTCGTCATCGTGCGGACGTACTGCGTCTCGCGCATGACATCACGACGAAGGTCCAGTGCGCGATGGCGAATCCGCAGCGCCTCATCGACACCTTCGTCGTCGAGCTGGAACGGCAGCGGGTCGCTGGGAGCAAGCTCCTCAAGCGTGTCAACGAGAATCTCGATCGCACCCGTGGAGAGGTTGGTGTTGACGGTCTCGGGGGCGCGGGCGACGATCTTGCCGGTCGCGCGGATGACCGATTCAACACGAATTGCCTGGGCGACGTCGAGTGCCGCGGGCGCGTGCTCCGGGTCGATCACGAGTTGCACCATGCCCGAGCGATCGCGGAGATCGATAAAGACGAGGCCGCCATGGTCGCGGCGGCGTGCTGTCCAACCGGAGGCAATCGCATCCGTACCAATCTGGCTCTCGTTGAAGTCGCCGCAGTGCTCGGTTCTGTACGTCATGCCGTTCCCATCTTCGCGTTGTGCAGGTGCTCGACGAGCTCGTCGAGCGAAACCTCAGTCTGTTCTCCGCTTGCCATGCTGCGGACAACACAGACGGAGCGTGCCCACTCATCGTCGCCGCAGACGACCGTCAGTGCGGCACCGATGCGATCTGCTTGCTTCATCTGCCCCTTCACGGCGCGTCCAGCAAGGTCTGCCTCGGCCGCCACCCCACGCGCGCGAGCCTGGTCCATCAGTGCGTGCAGGCGCGGCCGCGCTGCGTCACAGAAGATCGCGAAGAAGACGTCCATCTGCCGTTCTGGTGCCGGCGAGCGGTCCTGGTCTTCAAGCGCAAGCAAGACGCGCTCGATGCCACACGCAAAACCGACTCCGGGTGTCGGTGCGCCGCCGATGAGTTCGGCCAGACCGTCGTAGCGGCCACCACCGCCGATTCCCGACTGGGCCCCGAGTGCGGGCCAACTGATCTCCCAGGTCGTGCGGCTGTAGTAGTCGAGTCCGCGCACGAGGGTTGGGTCGAGCGTGTAGTTGACGCCGCGGGCATCAAGAAAGCTACGAACAGCCGCGAAGTGGGCCGCGGCTTCGTCGCTGACCGCGTCGGTGATCTTAGGGGCGTCGGCCATGATCGCCGCCGAGGCCGGATCTTTGGTATCGAAGGCCCGCAGCGGATTGAGATCCCGTTGGCGTCGCACCTCATCGTCAACTTCCGAGCTATGTGCGTCGATGTACGCCCGCAGCTGGTCGAGATAGGGCTCTCGATCGGCACGGTCGCCAATCGTGTTGAGTCGGACCTCGAGTCCGTCGAGTCCGAGCGACTCGAACCAGCGCAACTGCAGGGCGATCAGCTCGGCGTCGATGGCAGGGTCGTCGGAGCCAATCGCCTCGGCGTTGACCTGCGTAAATTCGCGGTAGCGGCCACGCTGTACGGCAGCGAAGCGGTAGCAGTTGCCGGCAGACCAGAGTCGAACGGGCTGGGGGTCGCGTGAGAGTCCATTCTCGAGATACAGCCGCACGATCGAGGCGGTGAACTCAGGGCGCAGCGCCATCTCGCGGCCGCCCTGATCCTCGAAGAGATACATCTCCTTGCCGACGACCTCAGAACTCTCGCCGGCCGTTCGGGCGAAGAGGGCCTTATCTTCGAAGATCGGCGTCATCGCCTCGCCGTAGCCAGCGCCCTCGAAGATCTGGCGGAACCGCTCAATCATGGCGCGGCGTGCGGCCGAGCGTTGCGGGAGCCAATCGAGGGTTCCGCGGGGTGCTTGGAAGCCCTCAGCCATTAGCGCAGCCCTCCAAGAAACGGGTTCGTGGCGCGCTCGTGGCGTAGCGTGGTGACGGGGCCATGTCCGGTCAAGACGGGTACATCCTCCCCGACTTCGGCGATTAAGAGCGCGATCGACTGCTCGAGCGTCGGCCAATCGCCGCCGTCGAGGTCTGTGCGCCCGACCGAGCCGGCAAAAATCACGTCACCCGAGGCGAGTAGCTGGTCTCCGTCGGGGCCGGTCAAGAGCAGGCTGACCGAATGGGCGTAGTGGCCTGGCGTCGCGAGGACGGTAATTTCGATTCCACCGAGGCGCAATGGCTCCCCGGGAATCAAGATGCCTTCGGGCTGGTGCTCGACATAGGGTCCGAACCCGGGCCAGAGGTGATCGTTGATGTGGGCAACGACAGACGCATCGCCTGCACTGGTATAGACTGGGCTCATCGTCTCCCGGGCGACGGCACCGACCCCGCCAATATGGTCGAGATGCGCATGCGTTACCAGCACCGCGACGCAGCGCAACCCCAGTTCCTGCAGCGCAGCCAGTACGCGTTCAGGTTCTTCACCGGGGTCAATCACGAGGCAGTCGGAAGAATCGTCCGGGTAAACGATGTAACAGTTCGTCCCGTACGGCCCGAGCGAAAGCGAGGTTGCCAGAAGGGGAATAGGGTGTCTCCGTCGTACGTTGTCGGTGGAGCGCCTGTGCGCTTGCAGCAGTCTACCGGCGCGGTGCGCCGAAACCGTCGAAAGGGTCAGCGGATCACATGATCGTTGAGCAGCCGAATGAAGTTCAAGAGCTCCCCGAGTTCCAGCGCCTGATCGAAGTTGGCAATGAGCGCGGCACACTGTTGTTCGCAGAAATCGTCGAGCAACTGGCCGAGCATGTCGAGCTCGACGAGGCTGATGTGATCCTTGAGATCCGTCGCCTGATCGAGGCCGAAGGCATCGAGATCATCGACGACAACGATCGCCCAGCTGAGCCCACGGCCCTCGAGCGCCGGCTCGCCTACGAAGGCACCACCGATTCCCTGCAGTTGTTTCTCCACGAGGTTGGTCGCTATCCCCTGCTGACGAAGGCCGACGAGATTCGTCTCGCCAAGCGCGTCGAAAAGGGCGACATGCAGGCCAAACAGCAGATGGTCGAGTCGAACCTGCGCCTCGTTGTCTCGATTGCGAAGAACTACCGCGGTCAGGGTCTTGGCTTCCTCGATCTGATCCAGGAAGGCATCCTCGGTCTGATCCGTGCCGTCGAGAAGTTCGACTGGCGTCGCGACCTCAAGTTCTCGACCTACGCCACCTGGTGGATTCGTCAGGCTGTTGCGCGCGCTCTGGCCGACAAGAGCCGCACGATTCGCCTTCCTGTCCACGTCGTTGAGCGCCTGCAGAAGATCAATCGCGCGGAGCGCACCTTGATGTTGCGCCTCGGCCGCGAGCCCTCGAACGAGGAGATCGCCGAAGAGGCCAAGTTGCCGCTGTACCAGGTACTTGACGTGCGGAAGGCTGCTCGTTCGCCGATCTCGCTCGAAGAGCCCGTCGGCGATGAGGGTGAGTCCTCGTTCTCGGATTTCCTTGCCGACTCCGAGGCTATCGACCCGATGGATGCTGTTTCCGACCAGCTGCGTCATGAGGCTCTGCAGGAAGGCCTCAGCGCCCTCCCCGAGCGGCATCGTCGCGTCCTCGAGTTGCGCTACGGACTAGACGGTCTGGACCCACGCACGCTCGACGAGATTGGTCGCGAGTTCGGTCTAACCCGCGAGCGCATTCGACAGATCGAAGTCGAGGCGCTGCGTGAGTTGGCAGCAATTCGCGAGATCCAGGGTCTCCGCGCAATCCCGGGAGTCTAGGGAACGCAGGGGTTCGACCCACAACGGGACGTGGCGCAGCCTGGTAGCGCACTCGCTTTGGGAGCGAGGGGTCGTCAGTTCGAATCTGACCGTCCCGATTTGGTGGGTATCTAAATGAGTAGCCTGTACGAACTCGCCGGTGGTGCACCGGCAATGGAGCGTTTGACGACGCGGTTCTACGAATTGCTCTTCGCGGATCCGTTGTTGACGCCGCTCTTCCGCGATCAGGGCGAGGAACACGCCGAGCGCCTCGCTCTGTGGATGACCGAACTGCTTGGTGGGCCTCCGTTGCACACCAAGGAGCGCGGCGGCTTTGCCGTCATGCGAGGTGCACACAACGGACTCAAGATTTCGGAAGAGCAGCGCGCTGCGTGGGCCGCGCACATGCGACAGGCAGCCGAAGATTGCGAGCTCCCGCTCGAGTTCCAGCAGCGCTTCATGCCGTTCATCGAGGGTGGCAGCACGTTCGCACAGCGCATTTCGTGGCCGGTCGATCAGCGCTGGGCGCGGTAGTCCTCCCGACAACGAGCTCCAGACCGTGACGCAGCAGGTCCGTCTCGACCGGATCGTGCACTCCGCCTAGGTAGGGACTACTGTTTTGGGTACGAGGAGGAATCACTATGCGTACCGAGGGTTATCTCGAGCTTCCCAACGGCAAGGTCTGGTGGCGTCGTGAAGGCGAAGGCGACGCGTTGCCAATGCTGCTTCTTCACGGTGGTCCCGGTGCCGCGTCGTATTATCTGGAGCCGTTTGCCGAACGCCTTGCCGAACATCGCCCCGTGATCATCTTTGATCAGCTTGGCTGCGGCCGCTCAGATCAGCCCGATGATCCGAAGCTCTGGACGCTCGATCGCGCCTGCCAGGAGGTCGATGACGTTCGTGCTGCTCTCGGTCTCGAGCACTGTCACGTGTTGGGGCAGTCGTGGGGTGGCTGGCTCGCCATCGAATATCTGTGTCGGGGAACGACGGGCATCGAGCAGGTCGTGCTCGCATCGACGTCCGCCAGCATGCGGCAGTTTGGTGAGGAATCCCTGCGTCTTATCCACGCCCTCCCCCCTGCTACCTGCGCGACGATTTTGGAACTCAGCGAGGCACGGCAATACGACGACCCCGCGTTCGTTGCCGCGTCGATGGAGTTCTATCGCCGCCATGTCTGTCGCCTCGATCCGTGGCCCGAGGCGATGGTGTTGACTGCCGACGAGCTCGATGGCAACCAGGTCTACCTGACCATGAACGGGCCCAACGAGTTCACCCTCGTCGGCACGTTGAGGGACTGGGATCGCGAGGCCGACCTGGCGCTGATCACCCAGCCAACGCTGATCACCTGTGGTCGCTACGACGAGATCACGCCCGCCTGCTCCGAGACGATTCTCGCGGGCATTCCCAACGGGCAGATGGTCGTGTTCGAGGAGAGCGCGCACTGTGCGCATCTCGAAGAGACTGCGCTCTATACCGCAACTGTCGAGGAGTTCCTCGCGGTGTAGCCGGCGCGATTCGACCACTCCATCCCCGCGCCCAATACAATCAGGCCGATCATCTGGCCAACATAGAGTGCCTCGGCGCCACCGAGCCGTGTCAGGGTACCGGCGAGCGCGATCACGATCACGCCGGCCAGGAGCGCCACGTTTGGGCCCACACGGCGTCGGCGAACAATTGACACCAGTGCGCCAGCGATGAGCAGGACGGTGCCGACGCTATTCATCGCGATGGCCCAGATCGCTGCGTGCCCGGCGATTGCGTTGTTCGGCGGAGCCTTAAGGCCACTGACGCTCTCGATCAGACCGAGGTCTACCGGGGCAATCAGAACGGTCACAGTGGCGCCAACTGCCGCTGTGAGGGCCATGCCAAAGACGATCAGCGCGATCGTGCGGGGCAGCGCCAAGAAGGCCGACCCAGCGCCAAGGATTGCGACACACAGGCAGGCGCCCGTCAGATAGTAGATGCGGAACGAGATTGGTCCCCATCCATCCGCAATGCCGTACGCCGAGGCTGCGCTCGCCGCCGCGAAGAGCAGCAGCCCAAGCGCCCAGAGCGGCTTGGCCGGGCTGAAGGCGCGGGCGGCACTCCCGGCCATTCGCGCCGCCAGCGCAGCGGCAACCAGCGCCGTGATCAGCGGGAGGATGGCGGAGTTCTCGAGCATTGCCCGTAGGCTACCGGCGATGCACGCTTCGCGAACGCTCTCCGGCACGTTACTCGTCGCCGGTGCGGCGACTCTGTGGGGCATCAGTGGCACGGCTGCACGTGTCGTAATGGATGCTGGCCTTCCGCCAGAGCGATTTGCGGAGGCGCGGCTGACTCTAGCGTCCCTGATGTTGCTCGCCTGGGTGGTTGTGCGGAGACGGAACGAACTGCGGCTCACGCGTCG
>CANKHS010000034.1 GCA_947481755.1 Actinomycetota bacterium
GTCGCCTCTAATACTGTCGCCAAGAAGGCTCCCGTCAAGACTGTCGCCAAAAAGGCCCCGGCGAAGGCCGCTGCAAAGCCACCCGTCGTTGTCGCTTTCTGGTTAGAGGCGACATTTTGGGCCCGGGCCCAAAATGTCGCTTTCGCGTATCGTGCGGGTATGCGCATTGCTGTTTTTGCCACGACACCGCTCGATCGACCGGGCCCCGAGAGCACGGCAGCGCTTGCTGTCGCCGAGGCGATTGCCGCTAAGGGCGTCGAGGTCGTGCTCGTTGGCACGGCTCGCAGCGCTGCGCAGCAGGTTGCTGGTCGACTCGCAATCCGCTCACTAGAACAGAGCGGGTCGGCAGCGCTTACTCATACCGATCTTGGACCGCGCACCATCGTCGTTGGTGGTCCGACGATGACATGGGCGACCGACGCAGCGGTCCGACGCGTGATTGGCGCCGGCGCGATCAATCTTGTCGTCATCGTTGGCGATGCCCACACGCCGATGACCGCAGTGGTTGAAGATGCTGCCCCCAGTGCGGAGCGCATTGGACTGACAGGTGCCAAGCGGGCCGCCACGGCAATGATCAAACTCGCTGGCGATCCCGCTCGAGCACCATCCGTGCACGCCCCGGCCGAGCCGATCCTTGGCGACTTTCATCTCCACACGTGCTTCTCTCCCGACTGTGGCACTGGCATTGAAGAGCTCGTCGAACGAGCACTCGCCCTTGGTCTTGGCTCGCTGTGCGTAACCGATCACGACTCGGTTGCTGGCGGCTTCGCAGCCAAGGCTCACGTCGAAGCCAACGGAATTCCTCTGCACATCGCGGTCTCCAGCGAAGTCAAGACTCAGACCGGTGAGGTCATTGGCATGTACCTCAAGGAAGACATTCCCCCCGGCCTGTCCTTCGCCGACACGGTCGAGGCGATGCGTGCCCAGGGTGCCTTCATTTACGTACCGCACCCGTTCGACAGCATGCACGCGATCCCGTCAGAGCCACTGCTGGAGCGCATGGCGCCGCTGATCGATGCACTCGAAGTTGTCAATGGTCGTCTGGCACGCGAGCGCTTCAACCACGAGGCTCTTGCCTTTACCACGCGCCTCGGCTTGCCGGCCGGCGCAGGCTCCGACGCGCACGTCCTCGATGGGCTCTTTACCGCTGGTCTCGAGCTGCCCGCCTTCCATGATCCCGCCTCGCTTGCCCTCGCCCTCGGCGATGCTCGGGTCGTGCGTCATCCGAAAAACATCCTCGCGCTGCAGGCGCGTAAGTGGTTCCGCAAGAGGAGGAAACCACTGCACGCCGAATGATCGGGGACGCGCCGTGGCTGAACCTGACCAGATCTATGAGCGGTACCTCGCCCGCGCGATTCGGGCTATGAACGCGCTGGGCGACGATATCGCCGAGAGCGACGACGACCTCGAACCAATTGCCGCTCCAGTCCTCGGCTCGGGCCACCCGCTCGCCGACATCATGCTGCTGAAGACTCGCGCCCAGCCCGCAGAGGTGCAGGAGGGCGTCGCCTTCTTTGGACGCGCCGGTGGTGCGATCCTCAAGAGCGTGACCCGCGTCGGTATCGACCCACTGTTGATCTACGGCACGAACTGCGCCAAGCGGGCCGACGACGATCTCACGGATGCAAACGGCGCTCCTGCGATGTTCCTGCTGCGTGAGATCCAGATCACCGAGCCAAAGATCATCGTCTGCATGGGACCCGAGACCGCCGCGTTCATCAACCTGATCAAGGTCCCGCTCGCTGAGCCGATCGATCCAGAGTTGATTGGCCAACTCCAGCAGTTGACGCCAACGATTGAGACGCTCGTCACGCCAGATATCGACGAGTCGCTCGACGAAGAGTCTTCCAAGCGCCGCTTCTGGAAGGCCTTCCAAGAGCTCGGGCGCTGGTATTCCGCACTGCCTCCGTACTAGTCAGTGACTCATCGCTCGGGTTAGTCAACGACGAGCGCATCGGCCGCCGGCGTGCGCACGAAACGCGCCACGCACTCAACGTGCGGCGTGTGCGGGAACATATCGACCGGACGAACGACCTCGAGGGCGTAGCCGCCCTCGGTAAAGAGCACCGCGTTGCCCGCTAGCGTTGTCGGGTTGCAGGAGACGTACACAATCGTCTGTGGCTTGAGTTCGAGCACGCGCCGGACTGCCTTCGGTGTCAGGCCTGCACGCGGTGGGTCAATCACGACGAGGTCTGGCATCGGCGCACCCGCCTCGATCAGTGGCTCGATTGCCTTGGCAACGTCGCCCGCAACAAACTCGGCGTTTTCGATGTTGTTGCGTTGCGCGTTCTGGGTTGCCTGCTCGACAGCATCCTCGACGATCTCGATGCCCACCACGCGTCCGGCGTCGCGCGCCAGTGCCAGCCCGATCGACCCGATCCCGCTGTAGAGATCCCAGACCGTTTCCGTCCCCGTCAAACGAGACTCCTCGATGGCGATGCCGTAAAGCTTCTCGCACATCGCCGTATTCGTCTGGAGAAAACCGTTATGCGGCACGTGGAGCGTAAGGCCGAGGATCTCCTCGCGATACCAATCCTGACCGGTGATGATCTCGGTCGGGTGTCCCTGCGTCGTCTCGGAGAGGCCACTGTTCTTCGTCTGCAGCAAGCTGACAAAACCCGGCACGGACTCTTGGAGCTCGTCGATCAGGTTGCCGAGCTTAGGTAGCTCGATATCGGTGGTGACGAGCGCGAGCAGTAGATCGCCCGTGCGGGCCGAGTGACGGATGATCAGATTGCGCAGTTCGCCCTCATGGAGCCGCTGGTCGTAGCCCGAGAGCCCCGTCGACTGCGCCCAGCGCTGGACCGCATCCTTGGCGGCATTCGGTGCGTCGCCGATCAGGTAACAGCGGTCGACCTCAAGAACTTCGTCCCAGCGGCCGGCTCGATGAAAGCCCAGCACGGGACCCTGCTCCTCCTGAGTAAACGTCAACTCGACCTTGTTGCGGTACTCAAGGTTGTCTTCTGCGCCCACGATGTCGTCGATCGGTACATCCGGCAGGTGTGCGATGCGTGTGATGGCGTCGCGTACGAGCTGTGCCTTCTCGCGCAACTGCGCGGGGTAGGAGAGCGCCTGCCAGCGACACCCACCGCAGGCCCCAACGTGCGGACACGTCGGCTCGACACGATCCGGACCTGGCGCCAACAACTCAACGACGTCGGCCTCGCCATGCTTACGGCGCGACGTGCGCACGCGGACACGGACGTGGTCGCCAGGCAGCGCGCGATCAACGAAGACCACGAAGCCATCGATGCGCGCGACGCCACGACCACCGGTCGCAAGCGACTCGATCACAACGTCGGCGACGTCACCACGGGAAGGACGGTCAGCCACGGAGCGGATCGTACGCGAGGGCGGCTGGTCGGCGATCCGCACGCCCCAAGCGAATGCCTGGAGCGTGCGGTCGAAACTAGGCCGAAGCGGACTTGGAGTTGTCAGTACCCATGATCAGCAGGATGATCAAGGAGATCAGCGGGAAGAAGAAACCGAGCACAGTCCACAGGTTTTGACTGCGGTTTCGACTTCGAGCCATATTCCGACAAATCAGCGCGAATACCACTGCAATCGCGATCACGATGATGTAACTAATCACACCCGACATCTGAAACCTCCTAGATATTGACGCAGAAACGCGATGGCACGAGTGTACACCGCGCAGCGGATCGCTCTAACCCCTCAGAGCATGGTTGGTTCGGCGGGCGCCGTCACGATGCGCCCGTCCAACCATTCTGCGTTGCCGTAGAGCGGCTCAAGCCGCGCCACCATGCGCCCATCCCCGCCAGGAACCAAGTCGACGAGGTCGAAGCGACGCGCCACGAGGTCGATGTCAACGCGATAGTCGCGTCCGCCTTCACCCCAAGCGAAGGCGATCAGTACTGGCCGTGGGAGTTCGGGACCAATCACATCGATGCGTACCGTTGGCGTTCCGTGGAGCCCCACGAGGAGCCCAATCGTCGCAGCCTGCGGCGAACGGTTGAAGACCTCTGCGGCAATGCCAGCAAGGTAGACCTCGTCGGATTCTCGCCGCCGCGCTCTCAGAATCGTGGCCTGTGCTGTCTGAGACTCATCGAGATCATGCTGGAGTTGTTCCATCCGTCGTTCCGACTCGGCGAGCGCAGCACGAACTGCTGCCCCTTCCGCTTCCGCATCGGCGAGGCGCGCAGCCAACGTTTCGATCTCGGTTTCGCGCTCCGTCGTGTGGTCGCGTGTGTCTTCGAGTCGCTCGACCGTTGTCTCGAGTTGCGTCTGAAGCGTGTTGACCTGCGCCGTTAACGTGCGCACGGTGCGATCCGTCGTGTCGACAGGGACCACAACGGGAGCGGGCTCATCTTCGCGGTGCCAACCATTCTTCTCAGCTCGGTCAAAACACAGAGGACAGACATGCACCGTCGAGCCCGAACGCTGCTCGGTAAAGGCCGCGGCACGCTCACCCGTCAGGAGATTCCGCCGACAGATCGCGCATTGAATGTCGTTTGCACTGAGCATGCCGTACCGATGCTACCGAACGACGCCCTCTCAGAGGCAGGATTTATACGCTCAGCGCGATATATAGGGACATAAATCCGCACGTTCCCCCTCGGAGGGTTGGTAATTATGGGTACTGCTGAGTTGACCACATTTGGTCTTGTTTCGCTGATTGGCTACATCATCGTGGGCATTCGCCTGATGAACCTCTGCAACGCTTCTGGCGTTTCGAACGGATGGTTTGCGTTCATCCCGCTGCTCAACTTCACCCGTTGGGCACGGCTTGCTGGCAAGAGCCCGTGGCTCGTCTTGCTCTGGTTCGTGTTCATCATCCCGGGACTGATTCTCTCGCTGATCTGGCTGAACAAGATCTCTGAGAAGACCGGGACGAAGTCGCCGTGGTTCTGGGTCTACCTGATCGCCGCAATCGTCGCTTACGGCGGCACCACGATCTTCCACGGCACGGCGCAAATCATCGTCTCGCTAATTCTGACCATTGCCATGATCGCTGCGCAGTGGATGATCTTTGACCCCACGAAGGGCACCAGCTCTACGACCGCAACGGTCTAACTCGCTCGAAAACGGTTTGAACCCTGAGGGGGTGGCGCTCCGGCGCTGCCCCCTCAGTCGTTTCTAGGCTTCCTGCTCGGCTTTATACTCAGCCTCGAATGCGAGCTCCTGTTGCTTGTTCGGGAAGCCAATGGCGGCCACAATCAGGCCAATCGCAACCGCAATGAGGGCAGCAACGACAGCTGCGTAGGAACCGTGGACAAACGCGTCGCGGGCGCCCTGAATAATCGCCTCACCGTACTGAGGGAATTTCTGCGCAAGCACCTCGGCCCCACCAAACGAATCACGCAGAATGCTCGCGGTCTGCTCAGTGACTTTGCTGCTCTCAGCCTTCGGGACGCCGGCCAGTTGAGTATTGACTGACGCCGTGTATTGACGGGTGAGGAAGACCGCCAAAATCGACTGCATGATAGCGGCGCCCAAGTCGCGCTGCAGGTCCGCCGTTGCTGACCCCATGCCCGCTCGGTGCTCCGGAACGGCAGACATAATCGAGCGCGATGCCGGGGTTCCTGCCAATCCAATGCCGATCCCAATCACCGCGAACGCGCCCCCAACCGGAAGGTACGACGACCCCTCGCGCCACGTAAACATCAGTGCGATGCCCGCCAGTACAAAGACGATGCCAACGACCATCGTCAGGCGGCTGCCGTAGCGCTCGATCATGCGTGCCGCAATGGGTGACACGAGGACCATCGTGACGCTGACAGGCAGCGCAGCGCAACCCGCTTCGAAGGTCGAATAGCCAAGCACGTTCTGTACGTACTGCGCCCCGATAAACATCGTGCCGACGAGTGTGCCAAAGACAATTAGTCCGGCTAGGGCTGCTACCCAGAAGATCCTCCGCGACGCGATTTCGAGATCGAAGAGTGGGTTCGGCGCATGCTTTTGACGCCAGAAAAACAGGGCGAAACCGATCACACTGACACCAATCATGATGGCGCCAATGACTTCGTTTGCGGGGATCGAAACGAAGTGCAGGCCCAGCGTCAGCAGACCGATCGCGACCACAGAGAGGGCACCGCCAAGGTGATCGACCGGATTTTTATCCTCACCGATGTTCTTTGGAATCACGAACAGTGCGAGCACGAAGGCAACAACAGCGATCGGCACCGTCAAGATGAATGCTGATCCCCAGGCGAAGTGTTCGAGCAAGAAACCTGCAATTGCCGGGGCAAGTGCGGATGCACCTAAACCAAGTCCCGTCCAGAGTGCGATTGCCCTGGTCTGAACCTGTCCTTTGTAGAGCGCGACGACGATCGAAAGCGTGGTTGGAAATGCCATGCCAGCCGCGATTCCTCCGCCAATGCGTGCAAGGACGAGTACGTCGGTATTGGGCGCGAAGCCGGCGAGTAGTGCCATCGGAATCGACAACGCGAGACCAGCCAGCAACATCCGGCGGCGGCCATAGCGATCCGCAATAGCTCCGAGGTACAGCACCGATGCCGCCAGCCCAAGAGTAAAGCCAACGGCGATTAGGTTCAGGGAGACCTGCGTTGCATCGAGGTCGCGTCCGATCGTCGGAAGCGTCACGTTGGCGACCGAAAGATTCATATTTGCGACAGCCGCGCCAAGAATCAGCGCCGTCAGGATGACAGCGGATCGTGGCGGTGCTTCACGCTGGTTCGTTTCGACACCCTCATCTGCAGCGTTCACTTCGTCGCCTCCACATCGTCTTGCGCGGTAATCCGCCCATCTGCAACTGCCGTTTCGAGAGATTTATAGTCCTGCTCGTTGACGTCCGCGTAGGCGACACCAAAGCTTGTGATCGCAGCCTCAAAGCGGTTCGATGAGCCAAGGTAGGCGGCGATCGCGACGGAGTCACCCGACCGTGCATGCGCCTTCGCCAGCGTCCATGCGCAGACTTGCCCGTAGCGGAGGAGCAACCGCTCGCTCATCTTCTCGACGTCCGCAGAGCCCTTCCAGTCGCGCAACTGACGCCAGTAGTAGTGGCGCTCCAGCGGTCCGTTGGCCCAACCAAGGAACGCGTCACTCGCCGACTGCATCAGACGCTGGCCTGCGACCACCCGCTGACCATGATGCGTGTACTTGGAGGGAGCGAGATACGGCTCGAGTACGGAGCTCTTTGCCTCTTTGACCTGAAGGAACAAAAGATCGTTCTCGTCTGCACCCTGCAACAGCACGATCACGCAGCGCGTACCCACGGAGCCAACACCAACAACTTTGATCGCCGCGTCGACGTACGTGTAGCGATCGAGCAAGACCTGCACGTCGTCGCGAACAGATCCCCGGTATTCCCGAAAGGCCTGCAACACGATCTCGGTGGGGTCATCACCGAGCATGTCGGCCACGTCAGCGAGCGGAACGATCAGCGGCGGCTCAGCCACGATTCGGCGCTTCCCATCGACAACCTTCGTAAACCGCGAAACCGCTTGGAGGTGATCTTTGGCTCGCGCGCGCTCGGCAACCGCAGCTGCGTACGCGCGCCACTCGTCGTCTGCGACCGACTGCAATGCGACGTCAACCTCAAGCTGTCGATGCCACGTCTCAAGCGCCGACAAATCGGCGAATTCGCGCATCGCTGTGCGATAGCGCTCTGCCGCCGCAAACGCAATTTCGCGCTGCCGCTTCGGCTTGAAGCCCCGGTCCCGCGCAGCAACCACCACACTCGCCACGAGACGCTTGACGTCCCACTCAAATGGGCCCGGCAGCGTCTCGTCAAAATCATTCAGATCGAAGACCAGAGCACGCTCGGGCGAGCCGAAAATGCCGAAGTTGAGCAGATGCGCGTCGCCGCAGAGCTGAACATTCAGGCCAGACGACGGTGCGAACGCGAGATCGTGCGCCATCAGAGCTGCGGTGCCGCGATAGAAGGTAAAGGCCGAGCGCAGCATGCGGCCGTAACGAATCGGTACCAGCCACGCCAGCCGATCGCTATCGCCAGCACCAATGATGGCCACGGCGTCGCGACCAGCCATCGTCGCGCCCGTCTCGTTCAGCCCGGCTAACGGCAGAGCGGTCCGTACCGCCTTGCCGGCCGCTCGACGTTCTTCGCGCGTCGCGTGTGCGGGCCACTCACGTGTCGTCTCACTCATGCCGGGAGTCTAATCGCGCTGACGAAGCAACGCCGAACCCGCGGCACGTACGTCCGAGTGGAGCCAGTCGGGATCGAACCGACGACCCCCTGCTTGCAAAGCAGGTGCTCTCCCAGCTGAGCTATGGCCCCAGGATGGCGACGAGGTGCAACGTGCACCCGAACCGCGTCGGAGATACTAGCCGACCCCTGCCGGACGCGATGTCGCCTGACCCTGACAATCACGGTGTCGTCCGGAACCGACTACCGTACGCAGATGCCTCACGCCTTTGATCTGAGCAGTCGGACTGCGCTCGTGACGGGTGCTGGGTCGCCCGATGGAATTGGCTTCGCCTCCGCCCGTCTCCTTGCCCAACAGGGCGCACAGGTCGTCTTGGCCGCCACTACCGAACGCATTCACGATCGCGCAGCCGAATTGCGTGACCTGGGATTGACAGCCACAGGCATCGTCGGCGACCTCTCTCACGCTGAAGTCGCGACGGCCCTCGTTGATACGGCAGCCGCGACCCTCGGTGGGCTCGACATCCTCGTCAACAACGCTGGTATGACGCAGACGGGCGAGCAGGTTGCCGAAGGATCGCTCGCGGATCAGCCGCTCGACAGCTGGGAGCGCCAGTTGCAGATCACGCTGATGACAGCGGTGTACGCCACGCGTGCGGCGATCCCCCACATGCGTCGCAATCAGTACGGGCGGATCGTGATGGTCTCGAGCGTCACGGGATCACTCGTCGCAATCGATGGGAGTAGCGCCTACGGCACTGCGAAGAGTGGAGTCGATGGACTCATGCGCGCAACGGCACTCGAAGAGGGATGCAACGGCATCACCTGCAACTCCGTTGCACCCGGCTGGATCCACACGGGCTCTGCACTACCCGACGAGATCGTCGCCGGAAGCTACACACCGATCGGTCGGCCCGGAAGCGCCGACGAGGTTGCAGCCGTCGTGGCGTTCCTCGCAAGTAACGAGGCGTCGTATGTGACCGGCCAGCCGTTTGTCGTCGACGGCGGCAACACGATCCAAGAACTCAAAGTCGCCGGCCTACGCGGCTAACGACCTACGTCTCCCAGTCGAACTCTCCCGACGCCTGCGTATCGGACCAACCGGTCTCTTCGGTCGCGTCAGCCGTGGTGTTTGTCTCCCAGTCGAGCCGAACCGCTGGGTGCTCACCCGTCTCTTCCTCTTCGATGCGCGCGCTGTCTTCGGTCTTGAAGAGCGCGTGATTATCGAACGGATCTGCCGGAATAAACTCTTGGAGCGGCATATCCTGCTCAAGACCCGAGTTCTTGCGCTTGAGTGCGAGATGTTCCTCGATGATCGAGGCAAACAGCGTCTGGTCGTCCGACATGGAGACCTCCCTGGTCGGGTTTTCCTACAAACGACGATGCAAAGTCTACCCGGCACCCGCCCGTCATGCGGGGATTGCCGACGATTTACGCGAAGGCCAGTACGCTGCCCGCATGCCTGACGCCGCTCCGTTGAGCGAAAACGCGGTGACCCAAATCGTCGAAGAGGCGATTGCGGTCTGCGCGGTTCCTGCGCCTACCTTCGCGGAGTCTGAGCGCGCTGCGCTGGTCCAAGGGTTACTCATCACAGCAGGCTGGAACGCCACCATTGACGCCGCTGGCAATGTCGTCGCCCGGACCGGAGCGGACGGTCCGACACTCGCCCTCGTGGCTCACCTCGACACGGTCTTCCCCGGCCTGACGACGATCCCCATTGCTCGAGATGGTGTTCGCTTGACGGGTCCCGGCATCGGCGATAACGCCCTCGGCATTGCCGCCATGCTCCACGTCGCCCGCGAGTTAGCGAATACACCGCCAACCCGACCCGTGCTGTTCGCTGCAACGGTCGGCGAGGAGGGACTCGGCGACCTCAGTGGCGTTACCGCGCTGCTCGACACAGAGCACGTTCGCGCACTGATCGCGGTCGAAGGCCACGGTATCGACTGCCTCGCCGTGGGTGGCGTCGCCTCGATTCGCCTGCGCGCCGAGTTTTCTGGCCCGGGTGGACATTCGTGGAGCGACCGCGGACGCGGCAGCGCGATTCATGCCCTGATCGAGGCCGGTGAGCGGGCACTGTCTGCCGCACCACCCGCGGCGTTCAATATCGGGGTAATCGAGGGTGGTACGACCGTCAA
>CANKHS010000035.1 GCA_947481755.1 Actinomycetota bacterium
GCCGTCGTTGCGATGTTCCTGCTCGATTGGCGTCTGGCGATTCTCTCGCTTGTGCTCGTGCCGTTCTTCGTGCTGTTGACGCGCCGTGTCGGTGTTGAGCGGCGCAAGTTGGCGACCGAGCGTCAGAAGACGCTGGCCGATATCTCGTCGCTTGTGCAGGAGTCGCTCAGTGTCTCCGGTGTCTTGCTCGGCAAGACGATGGGCCGCGGTCCCGAACTGGCGGAGCGTTTCCGCGAAGAGTCGCGTGAGCTCGCCGAGCTCGAGGTGCGCCAGCGCATGGCGGGCCGTTGGGTGATGGCGACGATCAGCGCCTCGTTCGCGATTCTGCCGGCGCTCGTTTACTGGGCCGGTGGCTGGTCGATTGCTAATGGTCTAGGCGCAGTCAGCGTCGGTACCTTGGTCGCCTTCGCGACGATCCAGACGCGCATCTTCTTTCCCGTTGGCGCGCTGCTGTCGGTCGGGATCGACGTGCAGGCATCGCTTGCCCTGTTTGATCGCATCTTTGAGTACCTCGACCTTAAGGTCGATATCGATGAGCATTCTGGTTCGCGAGAATTGCGCCGCGAGGACGTACGGGGCGAGGTCTCGTTTGACGACGTCTGGTTCCGCTACGAGCCCGAGGGGACGTGGACGATCAGCGGCGCGACCTTCCTCGCGGCACCTGGCACACGCACTGCCTTGGTCGGCGAGACGGGATCGGGCAAGACCACGCTCGGCTACCTCGTCGCGCGGCTCTACGACGCCGAACGTGGCGCTGTTCGCATCGATGGCGAGGACGTCAAGGATGTCTCGTTTGCATCGCTTGCCGATCTCGTTGGCGTCGTCAGCCAAGAGACGTACCTTTTTCACGCAACGGTGCGCGAAAATCTCCGCTTCGCACACCCTGAAGCGACCGATACCGAGATCGAAGACGCGTGTCGCGCGGCGCGCATTCACGAACACATCGCGGGGCTTCCTGAGGGCTACGAGACGGTCGTTGGCGAGCGCGGCTATCGCTTCTCGGGTGGCGAGAAGCAGCGCATTGCGATCGCCCGCACGGTGCTGCGCAACCCACCGATCCTCGTCTTGGACGAGGCCACCAGCGCACTTGACGTCGATACTGAGCGCCAGGTCCAAGAGGCGCTCGACGCACTAGCTGAGGGTCGCACGACGATCACGATCGCCCATCGCCTCTCCACGGTGCGCGACGCCGACCAGATTCTCGTGCTCGATCATGGCGCAATCGTCGAGCGGGGCACGCATGTCGAACTGATCACCCAGGGTGGTCGCTACGCCGAACTGGTGGCACGCGACTCGCTCGGCGTCACCGCCGACCTGTAGCGCTACGCGCGAATGACGCGGGCTGGCTCGGCGCCGAGCTGCGCGATCAGCGCACGCCAGTCGGGATTGTCGATCAGCACGACGTCGGCTTTGAAACCGACCGCAAGCCGGCCGACCTCGTCGTCAAGGCCAAGCACGGCGGCACCGCCGGCCGTCGCGGCCTGCAGCGCCTCGGCACACGAAAGCCCCATCTGGCTACAGGCGAGGTGCATCGTGGTCGGCAGCGAGAGGCATGGTGCGGAGCCCGGATTAGCGTCGGTTGCGAGTGCCACTCGGGCGCCAGCATCGATTAGGGCACGGAGTGGGGGCATCGGGCACTTGAGGGTCAGTGCGGCGACGGGCAGGCCAACGGCGATCACGTTCGATGCGGCTAGTTGCTCGATCCCCTCGGGGCCCGTTGCCTCGAGATGGTCGACGGACGCAGCGGCCAGTTCGATCGCCAGTGGGATTGCGCCCATCGAGGAGAACTGATCGGCGTGGAGGCGCAGTCGCAGTCCGTGTTCCTGTGCGGCGAGGAGGAAGCGTCGCGACTGCTCGACGTCGAAGACGCCGCGCTCAAGAAACACGTCGGCTGCGTCGGCCCATTCGGCGCAGGCGGGCAGGATCTCAGCGATCGCGTAGTCCACGTACGCATCGGGCGAGTCGGCCTCGGGTGGCGTGGAGTGGAGCGCGAGGCAGGTTGTCAGCACGCGCACGCCGGCCTGCTTGCCGGCGGCCTTGGCAACGCGCAGCATGCGCAGTTCGTGCTCGGCGCTCAGGCCGTAGCCCGACTTGATCTCGGCGGTGGTGGTGCCGAGGCGCCGCATCGTCTCGAGTCGCTTGGCGGCGCTGGCGACGAGCTCGTCCTCGGTGGCCTCGCGCGTCAGACGCACACTCGCCTTGATGCCGCCGCCCTCCGCGGCGATCCGCTCGTAGTTGGCGCCTTGGGCGCGCAGATCGAACTCGTGGATGCGGTTGCCGCCGTAGACCACGTGCGTGTGGCAATCGACGAGGCCGGGGACGGCGCTCTGCCCGGTGGCGTCAATCAGCTCGGCGTCGTCAGCGAGGGTGACGGCCGCGTGGACCTGGTCGCGGGGACCGACGGCCTCGATGTGGCCCGCACGAATTGCGATGGCAGCGTTGTGGATGACGCAAAACTCGCCGTCCGCATCGACCGTGGCGAGGCTGGCGAGATTGTCGATCAGGAGGTCGGCGGGCTGCATGGTGTGAGTCTACGTGTGGGGTAGGTGCGAGTCCGTGTGGGAGACGGTCGTCTCTGGGCAAAATTATGACCAGCAATTGACTAGAATTCGCGCTATGGATGTCAGCGTGTACGAAGCAAAGACCCATCTCTCGCGCCTGATCGGCGATGTCGAGGCCGGACTTGACGTCACGATCACGCGTCATGGCAAGCCTGTGGCCCGACTCGTGCCGATCGTGGACGATGCGGATCCACGTGCCGCGGCGGTTGATCGTCTGCGTGCGCTAAAGCGCGAGCTCGGTGTCCAGGCGACGCCAGACGAGATCCGGTCGTGGATCGACGACGGGAAGAAGCTGTAGTGCCGTTCGTGCTCGATGCCTCGGCTGCACTTGAAGCCGCCTTCGATGATGAGTCGGGCGCGGTCGGCTGTGCCGTCGCCGATCGTCTGGCCTGTGACTCGGCCTACGTGCCGTCGATCTGGTTCAGCGAGATGGTCAACGCGATGCTGCAGGCGGTACGACGCGATCGCCTCTCCCTGGTTGGTGCCCGCACAATGCTCGCCGCAATCATCGACTGCGCGATCACTGCTGTACCCGATCACCAGGAGACGGAGGCGCTCCTCGAGGTCGCGCACCAGACGGGCATCTCCGCCTATGACGCCTCGTATCTCTTGCTCGCCATTGACATGGGGCTCGAGCTCGCAACGTGCGATCAGCAGTTACGCACCGCCGCCGGGCGCGTTGGCGTCGCCTGCATCTAGTGGTGTGGGCGCACGATCGCCGCACGCGCACGGCTCATCGATGCTATAAATCGAACCAATAAGTGAAACAAGCGATCCTCATAGTGCGTGTATGAGGTACTGAAACCCCAAGGAGACCCCCGACATGGGCATTCGTATCAACGACACCGCTCCGAACTTCACCGCTCAGACGACGGAAGGCGAGATCGACTTCCACGACTGGATCGGCGACTCGTGGGCCGTTCTCTTCTCGCACCCCAAGGACTTCACGCCGGTCTGCACGACCGAGCTTGGCTACATGGCCAGCATCAACGGCGAGTTTCAGAAGCGTGGTGTCAAGATCATCGGCCTCTCCGTCGACGCCATCGATCGCCACGAGCTCTGGGCCGATGACATCGAGGAGACGCAGGGCACGCGCCCGAACTTTCCGATGATCGGCGACACGGACTTCAATGTCTCGAAGCTGTACGACATGCTTCCTGCCGAGATCAGCGGCGATCCGCTGGAGCGCACGCCGGCCGATAACCAGACGGTGCGCAACGTCTTCGTGATTGGTCCGGACAAGAAGGTCAAGCTCGTGCTGGCCTACCCGATGACGACGGGACGCAACTTCGACGAGGTCCTGCGTGTGATCGACTCGCTGCAGCTGACCGCGAAGCACAAGGTCGCGACACCGGCGCAGTGGCAGCAGGGTGGCGACGTGATCATCGCCGGCTCGGTCAACAACGAGCAGGCCAAGGAGATCTGGCCCGAGGGTTGGAAAGAGCCGAAGCCGTACATTCGCATCGTTCCGCAGCCCAAGGGCTGATGTCGGGAGGGGTGGCGGCCTCGCGGCTGCCACCCCAACCGTGCGTGGTGCTACCGTGTAGCACATGACTGAATCGATCGGTGTCCGTGAGTTACGCCAGCACGCCAGCCGTTGGCTCGAACGCGTCCAGCAGGGCGAGTCGTTTACCGTCACCGAGCGTGGCAAGCCAATCGCACGGCTTGGTCCGTTGTCAGAGGGTGCCAAAGACTGGCGACAGGACTGGATCGAGCGGGGGCTGATGAGCGCCGCTTCTAAGCCAGCCTCGATCATCCTCGAATCTCAACCAGTGCTGATTGCGCCTGGTACACCGTCGACCAAGGAGATCCTCGACGATCTTCGGCGAGATTTTGACGAGTCGAGCAGGTCGGACGCATGACGTACTACGTTGATGCCTCTGCGTTCGTCAAACTCTTCGCGTTTGAGGCCGAGTCGGATAGCGTTCGCGCCCTCTTGGCAGGATCCCAGCGACCGATTGTTTCATCTGCGCTGCTCGAGATTGAGGTAGTCACCGCCGCGCATCGAATTGGAAGTGGCGCACCGCGCCTGGCCAAGGAATTTCTTGCGATTGTTGAGCGCATCGATATTTCGCGTGGCATCATTTCGATTGCTTCACAGCTCGCGCCCGAGGTCAGTCTGCGCTCACTCGATGCGATCCATCTTGCTACGGCGCTCGCAATTCCACAGTCCGTCGAGATGGTGACGTACGATCAGCGACTTGCCGACGCCTGTCAGCAGTCGGGTATTCCAGTGCTGGCACCCGCCTAATTCGCGTCGGACTGCGAAGATCACGGTATGCCTAATCGCCTCGCCTCTGAGACATCGCCGTATCTGCGTCAGCACATGGACAATCCGGTCGATTGGCAGCCGTGGGGGGACGAGGCCTTCGCCGAGGCGCGTGAGCGCGATGTTCCGGTCTTGCTGAGTGTTGGCTACGCCTCCTGCCACTGGTGCCACGTGATGGCACACGAGTCGTTCGAGGATCCGGCGACGGCAGCGGTGATGAACCGTCTTTACGTCAACGTCAAGGTCGATCGTGAGGAGCGACCCGATGTCGATGCGGTCTTCATGGAGGCTGTCGTTGGTCTGACGGGCCATGGCGGCTGGCCGATGACGGTCTGGCTCACGCCCGATGGGCGCCCGTTCTATGGGGGCACGTATTTCCCGCCGCAGTCACGACCTGGCATGCCCGCGTTTACCCAGGTCCTCGAGGCGGTCGCACAGACCTTCGCCGAACGGCGTGGCGATGTCGAAGGCCAGGCCGAACGCATCACAACGGCCCTGCAGACGACCGCCGATCGCCACGCGAGCGAGGAGCCCGAGTTTGACGATGCGCCAGGCGGAGCGATGATCGATCGCGCGATTGGCACGTTGGCGACGATCTTTGACCAGGTCCACGGTGGCTTTGGTGGTGCGCCGAAGTTTCCGTCGAGCACGCTGTTTCCGTTTCTATTTGGCTGCGACGATCGTGGGCGTGGTCGCGACGGGCAGTACATGTCGCGCCTCACGCTCGAGCGGATGGCCGATGGTGGCCTCCACGATCAGGTCGCTGGTGGCTTTCATCGCTATGCGGTCGACGGCTTTTGGCTCGTGCCGCACTTCGAGAAGATGCTCTACGACAACGCGCTCTTAGCGAGCGCCTACGCGCATGCAGCACTCGCCTCCGACTCCGAACGCTACGCAGATGTGGCGCGCAGCACGCTTGCCTACATGGATCGCGAACTCTCGCTGCCCGAAGGTGGCCTCGCCTCGGGGCAGGATGCCGATACCGATGGCGTCGAGGGCACGACGTTCGTCTGGACGCCAGCGCAGGTCGACGAGGTAGTCACCGACCCACTCGATGCAGCACTGGCGAAGGACGTCTGGAACATCACGCCTGAGGGGAACTTCGAACATGGCACGACGGTGCTCAGCATCGTGGCACCGGTTGTCGAGGCGGCCGAGCGGGCGGGGATATCGGAAGAGGAAGGCGTCGAGCGCCTCGAACGAGCGCGCGCACAAATGCATGCCGCACGGGATCTGCGCCCACAGCCTGGCCGAGACGACAAGGCCCTGGCAGCCTGGAACGGCTTTGCGATCGCGGCCTTCTCCGATGCGGGGCGGCTCCTCAACGAGCCGGCGTTTGTGGCACGTGCCGAGCGCATTGCCGCCTTCGTCAAGGAACACCTGACGCGCGCGGACGGTGTACTCCTGCGTTCGTGGTGTGGCACGCCAGGTACCGCGAGCGGCTTTAGTGACGACTATGGCGCGGTGGCCGATGGGCTGTTGCGCCTGCACGCAGCGACAGGAAACCTCGACTACCTACTCGAAGCGCGGCGTCTGACGACAGCGGCCGTCGAGCGCTTCCACGATGCCGCACGCGGTGGCTTCTACCTCGCGGCGAACGATGGTGAGCAGCTCGTGGCGCGCACGAAAGGTGTCGAGGACACACCGTCGCCAAGCGGCTCGTCGTTGATCGCCCTCTGCCTCGTTCGGCTCGGCCGGATCGATGGCAACTACGCGTGGGAGGAACTCGCGCTCGCCAGTGTCGGGGCTGTGCGTGCGATCTCTGAACGCGCGCCACAGGCCTTTGGGTCGCTGCTCGAAATGGTGCAGCAGGCGACAACAGTGCCGCGCGAGATCGCGATCGTCGGCCCCCTCGATGACCCCCGTACGCAGGCACTGCGCGAGGTCGTCGATCAGCGCTTTGCGCCGTGGGATATCGTCGTGGTTGCCGATCCGAGCGATCCTCGCTGCGAAGAGGTTGGTCTCTTGCGCGGGCGTGGCCTCGTTGACGGGGCGCCGGCGGCTTACGTCTGTGAGCGCATGGCCTGCCGCACACCGATCACGGATCCCGACGCATTGCGCGCTGCACTCGCGTAGCTCTGCGCGCTTGGTGACACGCGCGGTCCATCGCCCGTGCGCGTTTGGTTGCAAGCCTCACGGCATGCCTACTATCCAGCGCGACGCACTCCATGCCTTCATCGACCGCCAGTTGCTTCAGGTCGAATCGACTCCGGTGCCCAACGAGTTACAACCCGCCGTTGAGGGTGGTTCAATGACCGCCGACGAGGTCCACGCCCTCTGGATGGGGGCGGGGATCGCCAGCCAGATCGGGATGTCGCTGGTCCTCGATCCCTCGCGCTTCGTGGAGCCTTGGCCCGAGCGAGAGGACGAGGCGGCCTAACTGTCGAGTGCGGGTTTCGCGGCCAGCAGGCGAGCCTCGATAGCGGCCAGACGCGCGTCGATGCTGGTGGCCAAGGCGTCGATTTTTCCGGCGAGCATCTCGTTGTCAACCTCTGCCTGCTCAGCAGCCTCTTCGATCAGCTCTTCGACCTCTTCAATGTCCTCGCCAACCTGACGACGCATCTCGTTCTCGAGTTCGGCTTGATCACGATGAATAATTCTGGTCACGAGCGTGCCCATCAGCACGAAGAAGAAGCTGCCGCGGAGCATGCCGAGTACGACCATCAGGGCGATCGTCTCTGGGTGCGTCGCCTTCGGTCCTTCCTCGCCAATCGTCGCGGACGTAAACGACCAGTACAGAGCCTCACCAAAACTCGTGGACTCGACACGCCAGAACCCAACGGTGGCGGTTAAAACCACCAACAGGCCAAACGCAAACAGATATCCGAGCGACCGGCGGTTCAGCAGCCAACGTCCCAGCGGGGCGAGTCGCAGCACCGAGCTGAGCGCGACGACGCCGGGGAGTGGGGTGATGAGGTTGGCTGCGAGGGCGATCGGTGTGCTGATCATGATCAGCGTTAGGAACTTGTGCGAGACCAGGAAGCGTCCGCGGTTCGGCGCCACACACAGGAGCACCAGCCATTCAGCGAAGAACACCAGCCACGGAGCGTCGGCAAGTACGTTGCCAAGCAGGTGCAGGATGTGATCGTTGGCTGTCGCGACGCGCAGACACATGCCGATCAGGCCGATCACCGAAGCGGCCAGCAGGGGGTACTCGAAGCGCTTTGCCCAGTAGGCAAGGTTCTCCTCCGACCGCTCCACGATCACCCCGTCTCGTCCGCGTTCGTCCGGCGTACAAATCAATGTAGGTGACGGCATCGCCTGCGCGGCATTGCGTACGGCGTCAGCCGAGCAGGTAACGCAGTACGGCCACAGTCGTATGTAGCCGATTCTCGGCCTCGTCCCAGACGACAGACTGGGGACCGTCGATGACCTCACCCGAGACCTCCTCGCCGCGGTGGGCGGGGAGGCAGTGCATAAAGATCGCAGTTGGTGCAGCCTGCGCCATCAGTGCCGCATCGACCTGGTAGCCGCGGAACGCCTCGAGCTTTGCTGCCGTCTGTGCCTCTTCGCCCATCGACACGAAGACGTCGGTGACGACAACGTCGGCACCCGCGACGGCCTCTGTGGGGTCGCGTAGTTCGGTGATCGAACCACCGTGGTCGAGTGCGATCGCGGCCGTGGCGCGCATGATCTCTGGGTCGGCCTCGTAGCCCGCCGGTGTGGCGATGCGTACGTGCATGCCAGCCAGCGCGGCGGCTTGGGCGAGCGAGTGAAAGACGTTGTTGCCGTCGCCAACCCACGCGATTGTCTTGCCCTGCAGCTCGCCAAGGTGTTCCTCGATCGTCATCAGGTCGGCGAGTGCCTGCAACGGGTGGTGATCGTCGGTCAGTGCGTTGACCACCGGGATCGTCGCGTGGCGTGCGAGCTCCTCCACGTCGGCGTGCGCAAAGGTCCGAATGAAGATCGCGTCGCACCAGCGCGAGACCACGTTTGCCGTGTCGGCGATCGGTTCGCCACGACCAAGCTGCAACTCGTCACCGCGGGTAAAGATCGGATGGCCCCCGAGGCGCACCACGGCGGTCTCGACCGAGACGCGCGTGCGCGTTGAGGCCTTCGTGAAATGCATCAGCACGGTGCGGCCGGTCAAGGCGCCATGTAACGCGGCTGGATCGGCCTTGGCAGCACGGGCATCAGCAAGCAACGCGAGCAGTGTTGCCGCATCGAGGTCGTTAATGGTGAGGAGGTGTCGCGTGCTCATCGAAGAGCGGCATCGTACCCGGGCAGAGCGTTTTCGCGATCAGGGGTAGTACGAAGGCAGATCGGTGAGGTCGGTGGAGGCATCGACTTCGATCCGCAAACCATTGGGGTGCTTCGTGTCCGCGCGGACCCCATCGTCGACCAATCCTGCGTCGGCAAGCCATTCGTTATTACGCGTCGCGGGTGGCCAGGCGCCGCCATGGCCCCAATTGCCGACTCGAATCAAGAACGGGCGAGAGGGGTTCGCGGCGTGAATGGCCTTTGCCAGCGTTGGCATCTGTTCTTGGGGGCTAATCTCGTCGTTGACGGACCAATACATGATCAGTTTTTGTGTTGAGTTCGCGAGCGTGCCTGCGAAGGTCAGTGGGCTGCGATCTGCGAAACAGGCAGGGGCTAGATACGGGGTGCCTTGGCACTCTTGGTACAGCGCCCGTTGTCGGATCGTGGGCAGGTGCCAGAAGCGCTTGCTCATATCGATCGGGGCGTCCATGGCGACGATTGTCTGAGCCATAGCGGGATACTTGACGCCAAAGAGCAGTGCGTCCTCACCGCCCATCGAGCCGCCCGCAGCGATCTGGCGATTGGAATCGATTCGCAGTCCCGGCAGGCGGGCGCGGAGAAATTGCAGGATCTTGGCGTTGTCGGCGAGGTTCTGTGGCGAGCCGTACGAGTAGCCACGCGCGTATTGGCCAACGCCATCGATACAGGCGACGATGAAGCCAAACTGGCCTGGTGCGTTGCCAAAGGTCTGGTTGCAGACGGCGCGACCACCGGCGCCGTGGAAGACGTGGACAAGCGGTAGGCGCTGCTTCTGTGGATAGCGAGGGTACGACGCGACGAGTCGCAACGTACGACCGTTCCAGGCCGTGTACCACGTGGTCGCGGTAATGGTGTCCTTGCCAGCGAGTTTGAACGTTGTGCGCCGAGCAGAGTCTGCGATCTGAGAATTGTCCGAGAAGTCTCCGGCGTAGACGTAGTCGGGGATCGCACTGCTGCCCGCTTCGTTGTCGTCAGATGGCACAGTCGGATCGGTCGCGGCGGCCGCAGAGGAAACGACGGCGAGGAGCACGAGCGGGAACATGAGGGTGAGGAGAAACGCGCGCATAGAAAGAGGGGACAGGCCAGCCCATCCTATGTGCGGATTCGCCGCTTAGTCGGAGATTCCCTGTTCGCTGGCA
>CANKHS010000036.1 GCA_947481755.1 Actinomycetota bacterium
AGCTCCGGCTGCTAAGACCAAGGCAGCCCCGGCTGCCAAGGCAACAACGGCTCCGGCCGCGAAGCCCACTAGGGCGCCGAAGAAGTCGTAGGAAACGAAGGACCACCATGCCGAAGATGAAAACAAATTCGAGCGCGAAGAAGCGAATGAAGCTGTCCTCTAAGGGCAAAATCATGCGCCGCCAGGCGATGGAGGCTCACTTGCGAGGCAAGATGAGCGCCAAGCGCCGCCGCAAGCTCAGCCAGGACCAGCCAATGGCGAAGTCCGACTACAAAGAGGCGCTTCGCCTCCTCGGAAAGCGATAAGGTTCCGGCATGACCCGCGTAAAGCGATCCGTAAGCGCCAATAAAAAGCGCCGTAAAGTACTTGCAGAGGCCTCCGGTTACTGGGGTCTTAAGTCGAAGCTCTACCGCCGAGCGAAAGAGCAAGTCCAGCGCTCCGGCAACTATGCGTACCGCGATCGTCGCGTGCGCAAGCGCGATTTCCGCTCGCTCTGGATTGTCCGCATCAATGCGGGCGCCCGGCAGCACGATCTTTCGTACTCGCAGTTTATGCACGGCCTCAAGTTGGCTGGCGTGACCGCAGACCGCAAGATCCTTGCTGACCTCGCGATGAACGAGCCCGACGCATTCGGCAGCCTTGCCGAGCGCGCTAAGTCCGCACTCGTCGCGTAGAGCACACGTTCGTGGAACCGATCCGCACAACGCGGAACCCTCGGTTGCAACGCGTTCGCGCGCTGCAACGAACAACAGAGCGGCGCGATAACGGCGTCTTCGTCGTCGAGGGCGAAGATCTCGTGGACGCGGCGATCCGTGCGGGGGCGCAGTTCGACGATCTTTTGGTCAGCGAAGACTTCGTTCCGCCACATATCGTCGGCTTGGTGCCGCTGGTCGTCCAGACAGAAATTCTCGCGACGCTCTCGTCGGTGCGCTCTGGCTCGCGCGTGATTGGCGTCGTTCGTCGAGAGTCGCTGCCAACGCCACCAAAGACACTGACGGGCGTCGCGCTCGCACTCTGTGGCGTTGGCGACCCAGGCAACGTCGGCACCCTGCTGCGATCGGCCGCGGCCTTCAATACCGAGGTCGTCGTCTTGGGCGCACCCGCAGCCGACCCGACGAGCCCGAAGGCCGTGCGGGCCGGGATGGGCGCAACCTTCTTTGTACCGACACTGACCCTCGACGATCCGGCTCAAGCCTATCCCGAGGCGCGACTGGTCGCACTCGATGGCGCAGGCGAGACGGATCTCAACGACGTCGACTTGGCGGGACCAGTTGTGATCGCGCTTGGTGCCGAGCGCGACGGGTTGCCGCATTCGATCCGCAAGCGTGCGGACGTTATCTGCCGGATCCCACAGTCCGACAGAGCCGAGTCGCTCAACGTGGCTGCCGCCGGGGCGATTGCGCTGGCAATGGCGTATCGGAGCAATGCATGAGCAAGCCGATGACGTTTGGGAGCGACAATCACGCCGGGATCGTGCCGGAGGTGCTCGCTGCGATCGCCGAAGCCAACGAGGGCCATGCCTCGGGGTATGGAGCCGACCTGTGGACACAACAGGCTGAGGCTCTCCTCGAGATGACGTTTGGTGATGCTGCCTTCGCGCTCTGCCTGACGGGCACCGGCTCGAACGTCGTGGCACTGTCGCTTGCCCTGCGCGGGTGGGAGTCCGTATTGGCGGCGAAGGGTGCCCACATCGACCTCGACGAGGCCGGCGCACCCGAACACATCACCGGCTCCAAGATCGAGACGATCGCGACGCCCGATGGGCGCCTGACCCCCGAGCTTCTCACCGCAGCGCTGCGTGCGCGCGAACAACACCACGTTGTCCAACGCGTCGTTAGCATCACGCAGTCAACGGAATGCGGGACGGCCTACACGCCGGCTGCCGTCCAAGCAATTGCAGACTGGGCGCACGCGCACGACATGCTCCTCCACGTTGATGGAGCGCGGCTATGCAACGCCGCAGCGACAAATGGTTGTGGACTGGGGGAGGTCGCGCCAGGCGCGGACCTTATCTCCTTCGGCCTCACGAAGAACGGTGCAATGGGTGCGGAGGTCGTCGTCGCAATCAATCCGTCCCTGCGGGCACCGATCCAGAACGCGCGCAAGCAGGCCACGCAGTTGCAATCGAAGATGCGCTTTGTCGCGGCACAGGTAACTGCACTGCTGACCGATGATCGCTGGTTGGCCCACGCCACCCATGCCAATGCGATGGCACTCCGTCTCGCCGACGGGATTCGCGATGTGCCTGGTGTCTCGATCATTCATCCCGTCGAGGCCAACGCGGTCTTCACCGTGCTACCCGCCGAACGCATCGTCGCGCTCTCCGAGCAGCACCATTTCTACATCTGGGATGCGTCCACAAATGTCGCGCGTCTCATGACCGCCTGGGACACGACGCCGGCAGATGTCGACGCGCTGATTTCGGCTATCGCGAACTAGCCAGCGCGCTGCGCGACAACGACGAGATCTCCCGTACCATCGCCACGAACCTTGGCGCCATCGAAGTCGCCCCAGGCCGTCACAACCTCGAAGCCCGCCTGCTCGGCGAGTTCGAGCCAACGGGCGGCGGGCAAAGGATGAAGCTGGAGCGTGGTGGTGCGCCCGCGCATCTCCACCTCGATGCGCGTCGTGCCATCCGAGCGGTGCCAGTCGGCACGCTCCTTGGCGCCCGAGTCGCGGTGAAACCAGACGCCTTGTGTTGTCTGGACATCGGCGGGTGTCGGGCTAAAGACATCGAAGGCGAGATAGCCCTCATCGGTCATGAGGGCATGGGCAGCACGTAGGGCTGCGAGGCGTTCTTCGTCGTTGCCAAGATGTAGGAGGCTGCGAAAGGGAATCAGGACCCGGTCGTAGAGCCCGTCAATGCCAGGTGCCGTGAGCTCGCCAACTCGCACTTCAATACGAGTGGAGACATCAGCCGCAGTGGCCTTCTCGGACAGCAACCTGAGCATTGCCTCGGAGCGATCGATTGCGATGACGTCGTAGCCCGACTCGGCAAGCGGGATGGCGATACGGCCTGTGCCGGCGGCCAGTTCGACCACGGACGTCTGGGTACCGAGTGCCATCCCGACGTAGAAGCCGATGTCTTCCTGGACCTCAAGGCACCAGGCGTCGTAGATCTCCGCGATCGAGGCGTACTCGTCGGGGCGTTCGCTCACGGTGTCTCACGCAGCCAGCGCGGAGGAAGACCCTCGCGCTGGGCGAGCACGTCGAGGACGCGTAGTGGATCGACGCCATCGCGGGCGAGCAGTGCGAAGAGATGGAAGAGCACATCCGCAGCTTCCTCCACCTGGTGGTCGGAGCCAGGGGCGGCATCGAGCACCTCGGCCGATTCCTCAGCGACCTTGCCGGCGGCAAGCGAGCGGTCAGCGCCCAGCAGCCGGGCGACATACGACGCATCCGGATCACCACCACGGCGGGATTCGATCGTGCTGGCCAGGCGCGTCAGGACCGGGCCGGCGTCGTCTCCCCAACACGTGCGTGCACCCGTATGACAGGCCGGACCAGCGGGGGAGACCATCACCAGCAGCGTATCTTGATCGCAGTCGAGTCGAACGTCGTGAACGGTCAAGACGTTGCCGCTCGTTGCACCTTTTTCCCACAGTTCCTCGCGCGAGCGTGACCAGAACCACGCGTGTCGCGTAGAGAGTGTCTGTTGGAGTGCGTCGGCGTTCATCCACGCAAGCATCAGCACCGAGCCGTCGACGGTGTCCTGACAAATCGCGGGAATCAGACCATCATCACCAAAGCGGGGTGTACCGCTGAGCGTCAGCGCATCGGTAGGTTGCGTTCCCGACATGTCTGCTTCACCTCCTCGACCGTGTGGATGCCGTCATGGAAGATGCTCGCAGCCAGGGCGGCGGAAACACCGAGTTCCAGGACGTCGGCGATATCGCTGGGACTGCTCGCGCCACCCGACGCGATGATCGGCACATCGACCGCCGCGAGTAGGCGGTCGTAGAGCTCGAGGGCGTAGCCCCGCTGCGTGCCGTCCGAATCCATGCTGGTCACGAGTAGCTCGCCGGCGCCTCGCTCGACGGCCTCACGTGCCCACTCGACTGCATCGCGGCCCGTCGTGCGGCGGCCGCCAGAGGCCACGGCCTCCCAGTCGTCTCCCGAGCGGCGGGCATCGATGGCGACCACGATGCACTGTGAGCCGTGCCGCTCAGCGCATTCGGTGATCAGTAGGGGGCGATCGAGAGCAGCACTATTGATCGAGACTTTGTCTGCGCCCGCGCCGAGCAGGTCGCGCACGTGAGGCTCATCAGAGACGCCTCCGCCCACGGTCAAAGGCACGTCAATGCGGGTGCCGGCATCGGCGACCTGGACCAACAATTCGTCCCATGCCTCATCGCCGGCAGTGATGTTGAGCCAGCACAGCTCGTCGGCGCCCTGCTCGGCATACCGCAAGGCGGCGTCGACGGGTTCGCCACAGTCGCGCAGGTTGACGAACTCCACGCCCTTGACGACACGCCCGCCCGAGACATCGAGGCACGGGATGATGCGACGGCGCAGCATCAGGCGTCTCCATCCCAGGCGAGGAAGCGGCGCAGCAACTGCCGGCCAGCCTCGGATGACCGCTCGGGATGAAATTGCGCCCCGGCAACGGAGCCGTGGGCCACGACAGACGCGATGGTCGCGCGGTCGATGCGGGTGACGGCGAGTGCCGACGGAATATCGGCCGTGACGGCGTAGGAGTGTGCGAAATAGGTGATGGCGGGTAGGTCGTGGGTGAGCGGATGCTCGCTCAATGGTTCGACATCGTTCCAACCGAGGTGGGGTAGGCGCTCGGCGCCCTCAATGCGACGCACTGAGCCATGCAGCAACCCGAGACCTGCGCAGTCGTCCTCTTCGGAGTGGTCGAACAGCACCTGCAGACCCACGCACACGCCGAGAAGAGGCACGTGGCGTCGAGCAGCATCGAGCAGCGCTTCGGCCAGCCCTGTAGCGTTGAGGGCCTGCATCGCGGCGCCGGCGGCGCCCTGCCCGGCAAGCATCAGACGGTTGGAGGACGCTACGACGCTCGGTTCGGCAGACACCGTGACCGTTGCACCGCAGCGCTCGAGTGCTGCGCAGAGCGAGCGAACATTACCGCCGCCATAGTCGACCACTGTGACCGCGGTCACGTCAGAGCGAGCCCTTGGTGGAGGCAATCTGCGCGCCCCGGCGCGGATCGATCGACCAGGCCTCGCGCAGCGCTCGCGCCAGAGCCTTGAAGGCCGCCTCGGCAATGTGATGGTCATCCTTGCCACTGGCCTCCACATGGATCGTGGCGCGCGCGTTGATTGCGATGCAGTCGATCAGGTGTGGGATCAGCGAAGTGGGTAGCTCGCCGATCATCGTGTCAGTGAACGCTATGCGGACGGTGCTCGAGCCGCGACCGGAGAAGTCGACCGTGGCACGGCCAAGCGCTTCGTCGAGGGGAGCCGAGGCGTCGCCAAAGCGCGTAATCCCAGCGCGGTTACCCAGCGCGGCGTCGATCGCCTGGCCTAGCACGATGCCGCAGTCCTCAACCGTGTGGTGTGGATCGATGTGTGTGTCGCCGCTGCACGAGAGATCGAGGTCCATTAGAGCGTGGTGCCCGAGTGCGGTCAGCATGTGATCGAGAAAGCCGACGCCGGTCGCGATGTGGACGGTTCCGCTGCCGTCGAGTGTGGTGCGCAGACGAATGTCGGTCTCTTTTGTGCGCCGTTCAATCAGCGCGCCGCGGCCGAAGGTGCTGGCTCCGATGGTTGGGTCACAGGGTGCAGGGGCGGGCTTTCCGAGCAGGTCGGCAAGCGCGGCCAATAACTTGTCGTCGTCGGCTGGAACAGCCACACAGGCACGGAAGGCATCGGCGAGGAGTGGCTCATGGCCGAAAGTACGGACGATCAGGCCGCGAGTCGCAAGCTTCTCGAACAGCTCGTCACCCGACCATGGCGTGCGGGCACAGACGAAGTTGCCGGCTGTGCCAATCAGCTCGAGTCCAAGCTCTTGGAAGCCAGCCGCCAGCCGCTCGCGCTCGGCACGGTAGTTGGCGGCATCGGCACGCATCGTGTCGGCGTGGGCGCAGGCCAGTTCGGCACCAAGCGCGCTGCCAGTCGACAGCGAGCCAGGGGGACGCAGTGCATCCAGCGCGCCTGCGATCAGCGGGTTGGCAATGGCGTATCCGGCGCGCAGGGCTCCCATGCCCCAGCCCTTCGAGAAGGTGCGAACAAACACCAGGTTGGGGCATTCCGCGAGCAGAGGAAGATGATCCGTTGCCCCGCCGAACTCGAGGTATGCCTGATCGACACATACCAGCCCAGGACAGTTCGCAGCAATCTCGCGAATCGTGTCGGCTGGGATGTCCTCACCCGTCGGATTGTTCGGCGAGCACAACCAGACGAGTCGCGCTCCCTTGGCCTTCTCGGCAATCGTCGCGAGATCGAGCCGCAATGTTGGGCCGGGCAACGGGTCGACGAGGTCGAGTTCGGCACCGGCCATCCGCACGCTGGCCGCGTGCAGCTGGTACGTGGGACGACCGACGACAGCGCGATCGCCGCGACCGAGTGCGAGCCAGGCAGTCAAGAGGATCGCCTCGTCGCCGCCGGCCGTCGGCACGACGCAGGCTGGATCGATTCCCAGATAACTGGCGATGGCACGCTTGAGCGGCGCGTAATCCGCTTCAGGGTACGAGCTGACCGATTGTGCAGCGATCGTGCGAGCAATCCCAGGCCACCACGATGGATTAAGCGGCAGCGTATTGAGGTCGAAGCGCGCCACGACCTCGTCGGGAATGCCCTCCTGCCAGCGGTACGGAGACGGCTGAGCCAATTCGGGGCGAATCCACGGAATCTCGAGATCAGTCATGGGATCAGATGCTCAATCGGCAGGACAAGGAGGCCAGAGGCTCCGGCCTCCTTGAGAGGATGAAGCAGTCGCGGCAGGTCTGCTGCATTGACAACCGCGTGAACGGCGTGCATATCGGATCGCGCAAGAGGCAGAATCGTGGGTGCGTCGAGGCCAGGCAAGAGCTCGACAATCGCGTCAAGGGCAGAATCCGGAGCATTGAGCATCAGATAACGCTTCGGTCGCGCGGCCAAGACTGACTCCACTGCCGTCTGCAATACGGCGATCCGCGGGTCGGGTACTGCTTGGACACGCGCCAGAAGAACCGCCTCGGACCGCATCACCTCGGCGATCACGCGCAACGAGTTCTGGCGGAGCGTCTCTCCTGTCGAGACCAGGTCGCAAATAGCGTCAGCCGCGCCAATCGTTGGGGCCAACTCAATCGAGCCCGACAACGTGACAACCGAAGCCGTTAGACCTTGGGCAGTCAGGTAGTCACTCAAAACACGAGGATGGGAGGTTGCGATGCGTGCGCCAGCGAGGTGCTCAGTAGCCGAGATACCCGAGGCGTTGGGAACCGCAAGCACGAGCCGACAACTTCCGTATCCCAAATCGAGCAACGTCTCAAGCCCATCAGACCCGTGCTCGAGTAGCTGGTTACCTCCCGCGACACCGACGTCAGCAGCCCCGTCCCGGATCAGCGTGGGAATGTCATCCGTACGAGCCAGCAACATCTCGATGTCTTGCTCTTCAACCGGTACAAGTAGGCGGCGGTCGTCTCCGGGGACCGCGATGCCCGCATCCCGCAGCAGCTGCGTCGTGGGCGAGGCTAAGCGACCCTTCGAGGGGATGGCAATGCGGAGCGGAGCGCTCATGCGGGCTCTACGTGATCAAGCACGGCCCGATAGCCACCCTCGCCGTGGCGTAACCACTGTGCGACGCGAGTTACCGTGGCGGTGGAGGCACCGAGTTGGCGTGCAATTTCGGCGTAGGAGACACCGGCATCGACCATTCGCGCAACCTCGAGTCGTTGGGCCAGCGTAGCCAGTTCGTTGAACGAGCAGACGTCGCGGAGAAACGCGAGCATTTGCTCCTGATCATCAATCTGTACGAGCGCGTTTGCGAGGTGTTCGACGGCTGGTGTTCGCCACATGGTGCTGTCTGGTTGTTTCATCGTGTTAGCATGCTAACACAGTGAGTACTTTTCACAGTTCCTTTTTGCTCTATCCCGCCATCGACCTGATCGCTGGCAAAGCCGTTCGCCTTCAACAAGGCGATTTCTCGGCACTGCTTACGAGCGATGATGACGACGCGCAGGCTCGAGTCCAGGCCATCTGGGCTGCAGGAGCAAAAGCGCTCCACGTGATTGACCTCGATGCAGCTCGCACGGGTGCTCCTGCCGAGCCAAACGCATCGATCGTCGCTCGACTGGCACGCGAACGGCCCTCTGGCAGCCTAATTCAGGTTGGTGGGGGGTTGCGAACGCCAGCAGCGATCCGTGATCTCCTTGGCGCAGGTGTCGACCGTGTCTTGCTGGGGACGCTCCCGTTTCGCAGTCCAGACCAGTTTGCAGAGCTCCTGTGTGATTTCGGAGACCGCATCGCAGTAGCGCTTGACAGTCGCGGTGGCAGCGTCCGTATTGGGGGTTGGGTCGAGGATGCAGGGATCGAGGTAGGCCTAGCCGCTACGTCGCTTTCAGAGCAGGGCGTCAAAACGCTGCTCGTAACCGGTATCGAACGTGACGGATCGCTCGGTGGGCCAGACCTGGAATTGCTGGAAACCGTCGTCACAGCCGTGGACGGTCGCAGCGATGTGATCGCTGCGGGGGGAGTGACCACGGCAGCCGACGTCCGCGCGACCCGATCAGTCGGGTGCGCGGGAGCAGTGGTCGGCAGGGCGTTGCTTGACGACCCCTCGCGACTCACGGCATTACTCGCAGCAAGCCAGTAACCCTCGAGTCAAATTGAGGGTAGAAACTCACCCTCAACCGGACATCTCTACTGTGAAGGTTGAGACTTTTGGTGTCGTTTTGGCGATCTGTGATCCATCCGTTACGTAGGATTTTAGCCGATTATATGGCTCAACTAAGCCATATAGGCACCATTGTCTCGACGAGTGCCTGAGGGTTTTACATAAACGCAACGCCCTGGAGCTTGCGTGTAGAGTGGGGGTACGCATAGAGTCTCACTCCGCACCTGAGAGACCAAGACTCAGAATGACGGATAGACCCCTAACGGTCGAGTGGAGCCATGACTTACACCCGCATCACAAAAATTATCGCCCTCACATTGATTGCTCTCGTCGCCTGCTCGGGCGTCGCTGACGCGAAGCACAAGAAGAAGCACAAGAAGAAGACGAAGCCGGTGGCGGCTGCTGTGCAGGCCCCCGTTCTGCGGAGCTGGGTGAGCAGCGCGATCGTGACCGTTCTCTCGACGGGTGCGTTCCCGGGCGTGACCGCTGACACGATCGCTCCGGATGATGCGCTCGATGGCACTGCGTTGACTGCCTTTGTGTCCGCTGCGTTCCCCAAGGGAGCAAAGAAGGTTCGTCAGATTCCGGCCGGACAGCCCGTCACGATGGGCGACGTTGATGCCGCCTTCGTTTCGGCTGCAGGCCTCGACGCAACCGCGGTTCGTGCTGAGCAGCTGATTACGGCTGCGGGCTACGTTGCGCGTCCAGGGGTTGGCTACGAGATCGTTGCTCGCTTGATGCGATTGCGCACGAATCTTGATCAGCCAGACGACATCAAGGAGCACGCGTGGTATGAGCAGGCTTCCCGCGGTGACGCGATCTGGACCGCCGCGCAGGTACTGCAGTGGGGTGGCTGGGAGAAGCAGGGTGCGATCGATACCGTCGAGCTTCTCGCCACGCTGCCTGCAACGTCCGGCCCGCAGCATGACGCGGTCCAGCGAGCCTTTGATTTCATCGGCATGCCGTACATCTGGGGTGGTACGTCCGAGAAGCCGCAGATCTTGTTCGGCTACAACACGGCCGGCGGCTTCGACTGCTCCGGTTTCGTGTGGCGCGTCTTGGCGCTCGACCCGACCTCGCCCGCCACGGTGTCGAAGGCTCTCGGCGGCCGCACCACATACGAGATGGCTGGCACAACGCCGGTTGCGCAGCGCTTGACGGCAGCACAGATGCAGCCGGGTGACGTGATGCTCTTTGGCTCCGGTGGGATCAACGCCAAGTCCGGCAGCATTGGACATACCGGCATGACCATCTCGCCGCAGCTCTTCATCCAGTCGTCCGGGCAAGGTATTGCGCTGGCGCGCTGGGATACCGGGTACTACAAGGACAACTTCGCCTTCGGCAAGCACGTCCTCGGGTAACGCATCAATGTCCGG
>CANKHS010000037.1 GCA_947481755.1 Actinomycetota bacterium
CAACGACGAACTCGACGGCGCCCGTTGAGAGCTGCTTCACACCAAGAGTGACCTGCGTTCCAGGGGGCGCGTGGCGAGCCGCATTCTCGGCAAGATTCCCCACAGCGCGGGCGACACGAGGATCTACACAACCGACTGCATCGGACACCTGCACGAGATCAATCGGTTGAGATGCCGTCTCGTTCGTTCGCAGCCGATTGACCACGTCGAGCAAGAGTTGGTCGGCCGCAATTCCTGTTGCCTCACCCGACACAGTCGTGTGTGTGTCTCGACACAACTCCAAAACCTCGTCGGCAATTGCCGCCATGCGATCACACTCGCGTTGGATCAGACTGCGCGCTCGCGCCTTCTCGGTGCTGTTCGATGACCGTTCGAGACGATCGCTGGCCAAGCAGATCCCCGTCAACGGACTGCGTAAGTCGTGAGCCACGATGCCAACCAATTCTGCTTGCGCCTGCGCCTGCTCAATTCGCATCAATCGCAGCGCGTCAACGGCTCGAGTGACATGTTCGATCGACGTCGGTCGCGACGTTCGTGCCCAAATTGCACGATCGCCACCGAGCTCGCAAATCGTGCGGCAGACGCGCTCAAGGTCACGCGTGCGCGCAAGCCCGCTCCACAGCGCCCAGCCCGCGCCGGCCAAAGCCCCGGTGCCAAGCACCAAAAGGAGTCCGCGCCACAGGTGCCACGCTAGTGCTTGATTTTCGCGCGTCGACACGTACACGAACCGACCGTCACCAACCGGAGCACTCCCGACCGCGGCTCCGTGTGATTGTCGTCGCCGTACGACGTCCGCATTCGTCGAAGGCATTCCACCGCGCTGAATGACCTGAGCCACCAGCCGAGCTTCGATCGCAGCTGCCGTTGCGGCAGCTCGCTCTGACTCTCGTGTGGCCGGCTCAATCACGAAGGTATTGAGCGCGACCGCCAGCGTCGCGGCGATTGCCACGGTCGCGACAGCGACGCGAACCCAGAGACGGGTCATTGCAACACCGTCCGCAGGGAGTAGCCGACGCTCCAGTTGTTGATGACCCAGGGACCATCGGAGGCAGCCGTCAGTCGGCGACGCAGACGAGAGGCATGCGAATCGAGTGTCCGGGTTCCGCAGTTGCGATACCCCCAAATGCGCTCCATTAGGTCCTCTTTCATGTGGACTTTGTTCGGATCACGAGCGAGCACTGCCAGCAGCTCGTACTCCTTTCCCGGCAGGTGAATCAGAGCGCCGTCGAGCGTGACCGCACGGGCCGCGAGATCCATGGTCAGCGACCCAACAGTCAGAACGGAGGCCACGCGACCATTTAGACGCGACTCCAGCGACGCTGCTCGCAGGAGTAGTTCGGGATAACTGAATGGCTTGACGATGTAGTCGTCCACACCACGCTCGAACGCTCGTATCCGATCTTGTTCAGTCCCACGCCCACTGACAACGATGACGCCAATGTCCGAGGAACCGGCTTCGCCCGAGCGCACCATTCGCACCACGTCGAGCCCCGAGCCATCGGGCAACGCCACGTCAATCAGGGCAATGTCTGGGCGTGCACGACGAAGCGTGACCAGCGCATCCGAGGCCGTGCCAACCACAGTCACTGCGTGGCCGTCCTGACGCAAGTTGTCTACGAGGAATTCCGAGATCGTCTCGTCATCCTCAACTACAAGCAGGCTTGCACACATTTCCGTATCTCCTTTGGGTAGATCCACGAGTCGCCGGCGGTAGTACCTCGGGTACCTGTGGTGCCTCTCGCTGAGGCCAGGGCGGCACCGTAGGCACGTCATCAAGCGCCGCGCAAGGCGCTCGCAGGCAATGGTGAGACAGGTCGCGGATTTTGCCCTCCGTGCGTGGAGATTGCAGCTCTGCGTGTCCCCCTAAAGTCTCAAATGGCCGTTCAGCGAGTGCCAGACGCCGGCCCGGATAGAGGCCGAGACAACCGGCCTGTCCCGCGGCAAGTTCGAGTTGCACGACGCCTCTCCACGCCCAGAGCAGGCGACTCGGCGGCACCTGCGCCGCGACCGCCCGGACCTGCAATCTGCGGGACAGGAACACGATGTCGATCGAACACCGCATCCCAAAGGTGTGGATACAGCCGAGCGGATCACGCAATAGGAGACCCTCACCAGGCTCGACCGATGTGCGACCAATCAGGCCTCGCATCGCGCGCAAACTAAACATGTCGGCCGTCAGAACGGACGGCACCACCACCAGGCCCGAGTCGGAGTCGCGGAGTTCAACCATGCCGCCACGGTTGCGAACCTCACAGCGCTGCGGACGCGTGCCGAACGCGAAGATCACCCCACGTTCCACGCAGGTCGCCCCGCAGTGCGCGCGCATTCAAATCAACTGTCGCCGCTTCGCTACGCTCCGCACGTGGACTGTGAGAACTTTCACTCCGGCGACGACGTCGTGTTGGCCTTCCTTGACTGTACATACTCGTTTGCACGTGCCGACTTCGAGCAGCGCGTGCTGCGCGCCGCAGTCGAACTTGAGCTGGCAGAACGCCCCCTGAAACGGTCCGTACGCGCCGATCTGCTGACAGCGGTCATCGAAGGTGAACTCGCTGAACCTCGTTCCGAGGTCGGAGAACACTTGGTCCATCTCTGCGAGCGCGATGGCGAAGATCCCATCTACTGGCTGCGCAAACTCGTCTTCCGCTCGGCCTGGCTCGACCATCGAATCAAGCATGGACTCGTCGACGTCCAATTCGATGACGCAGCCGGCGCCTTCCGGATTGAGCCGGGGCGCTACCCTCTACCAGGAGCGGGCCATCCTTCGTTCGCCGCACTCACCGTTCCAGAGGATCGCGCATGACCGACGACACCCCACACAACGAACCTGACCTGACAGCAGAGATTGATGAGGTCAAGGAGATCGCTGCTGATCTACGGGCGGTCTTGCCAACGCGGATCGAAGCTGCGGTCGCGCGCGCACTCGATGCGCACGAGGGCACGGGCGTTGACCATCGCGTCGCCGAGTTGCACGCCCTCGCGATCGATACGGCGCAACGCACTCGCGCCCTCGCCGCCGACGTGCGCGCGGAGCGCGTCGGTCGTGTCGAAGATCTCGAAGTTGTCGTCGACGTCCTTGTCGATGGTCTAGGTGCCGTCCGCGGTGACGTCGCAAAGCTCGAAGCGCGCTCGCAGCGCATCGAGAAGGAACTCGAGCGCATCACATGGGCGATCGATCGCGTCGGCTCGCAACTCGAACGCATCGCTGATGCCGACGAGCCTTCGTCGCCACCACACGCGTAGAGCCTGCCATCGGCCACAGTCGATGCCGAGCTAAGACACAAAAAAGGCCCGGAGCCGAAACGCCGTAGCGTTCCAACCCCGGGCCGATTGCTTCGTGGCTCTTAGGCCTGCGATGCGCCTTCGAGGAACGTGAAGCCCATTGCCGTGTTGACCACGCCCTGGAACTTCTTGTTGTAGACGCAGAGCGTGTTGATCGTGTACGGAATACCGACTGGCGTGTTGGCCAGAAGGTTCTCCTCGATCACGCCCGCCGTCTTCGTCTGATCGTCAATGCTGACTGCGGCAGACCAGTTGGCGAACGCCGTATCGAACGCCGCGTCGGCGTATTGAGACGAGTTCCAGACGCCACCCGTCGAAAGGGCCGCGTTGAGGAACACGTCTGGCGTACCTCGATGTCCGTAGTCAACGATGCCGAACGGTGTGGCGCCCGAGCACGGCGGCTTGGCCGGTTCGGCGGGACACCAATACTTGCCGTAGAAGGTGCCATAATCGGCACCGACGAGCTTGGTGTCAACCCCAGCCTGCTTGAGTCCGTCAGCGACTAGGACGGCGAGGTTCGGGATCTCCTCACCCTGGATGAAGTCCAGTGTGAGGTTCGTTACGCCTGCGTCGGCCAGCATCTGCTTGGCCTTGGCGATGTCCTGCGTGCGCTGTGGCGCAGCCGACTCGTTGAAGTACGGGTAGAGACTAAACATGACGTGGTCGTTTGCGACTGCACCATGCCCACCGATCAACTTGGTGACCATCTTCTCACGATCAAAAGTGAGGGCGATTGCCTCACGGACCTTCGGGTCGGTGACAGGGCCGTCGTCACAGCGCATCCAGATCTGACGATGCGTGGCTGACTTCAGTTCGATGACATTCATATCGGCGTTGTCGAGCAGAACCTGACCAACCGACGATGGGAACTGTGGAATACCATCAGCTTCGCCGGCCTGTACTGCTGCGACCTGCGCGCCCGTGTCCTGAATAAACGTGAAGGTGAGTCCATCGAGCGGCGTCTTACCACCCCACCAGTCCTCGTTGCGGACAAACGTCGCATTCGACTTAACATCAAGCTGCGTCAATTTCCAGGGACCAGTACCCAGGTTCTTATTCGCCTCGAGGTTGTCCTTGACGGTCCAACCAGCCGGCGTAATCATCGACTGCGAGTTATCGGACGAAACCAGGTACGGGAAATGACCATTGGACTTGGCGAGGGTGAAGACCACAGTCAGGTCATCCGGGGCGGCAACTCCGCCCTTGTTGACGATGCCGTTGAGCGCTGAGTTGCCGGCTTCAATCAGATTGTCGTACGTCGCGACAACATCCTTGGACGTGAACGGCGTGCCGTCTTGCCACTTAACGTTAGGCCGCAGGGTGAACGTCCATTCGGTCGCGTCGGCCTTCGTCGCCTTCCACTCGGTCGCTAGCTGTGGCACAACCGAGAGATCGGCTGCCGAGCGGACGAGGTACTCGAAGCACTGGGCGGCGAGGTTGTACGTCGTAAGGTCGATCATCGTGATCGGATTGACACCCTCCGAGCCTGGGATATTCATCGCCCAGTTCATCGTGCCGCCCGACTTGACTGCCGCCGTCGTGGCACCACCGCCACCACCAATACCAGTATCGGTCGCACCGCCGCCGCCACCACCACTGCTCGCACCACCACAGGCAGCGACGATTGCGCTCAACGAGGCAAGCGACAGACCAAGCACCGTACCGCGCTGAATGAAATGGCGGCGGTTGATCTTGCCTTGAGCAAACGACTCGACGAGGTCGAGTTGAAGCGGGTCTGCCTTCGTGCGAAACGGGTCGAGTTCTCGGAAATCCGTCATCGTGTTTGTCCTCCCCGGACAGCTATGCAGGTTGGACGATCCTAGAGGACGGGAGTCGCCTGTGCCTGAAGCGTTTTCGAATGGTGATAATCGTGTGTTCCTGATGACCGTACCAACTCGCCAGTTCCAAGACCATTCGAGCAGTGATGGGCGCGTCGGAGTCCACGCCAATTTGGTGGCTCAATGTACGCGAGTCGTCCGACTTGATCTGTGCCAGTGCACACATCGCGTTGAATCCGCGCGTCATCACGCGCCGCCGGGCCCACTCGTCAGCACATGCTGCACGTATGCGAATGAGTACGGGCCAGAGCAGCGTTGAGTATGTCGCATTAATCGGCTGTGTCGTCGCCTTGGTCGCGCTTGGCGCGGTGATGATTCCGGCCAGTGGTGTTGTTGCCGCCGTCCAGTCCGCGTTCAGTGGGACTGAACCACCCGCGGCAAGCCCGGCGGCCCTCGCCTTCGTCGACCAGGCTGTGGCTGGTTCGGGACCAACGATCAACGATGCGATTGGTCGCCTCGGCCAAGAGATCGGCCCTGCCGAGGCGCGCGCACTTGTCCTTGCCCATGTCCTCCGGACCGACGCGCCACTCACACCTACGGGGCGCCTACGACCGCTCGCGGACCCGTCGTGGTCCCTTGCGCGGGCGGAATTCGACGGCCGTGGCCCGAGCGTTACCAGCGGAGTGTGGTCGCTGGAGACGCCTCGCGCCGCCACCACCATCCGGCTGATTTCCGCCGGCGATGAGCAGCGTTGGCTGGCCTCACAGTCCCCCACGCTGGCGAGGAGCGCCATCGAGCTCGGCGCCTCGGGCGTCGTGAACCTGATCAGTTCGATCAACCCCGCAACAGCCGCCGCCGCAATCGTGATCGGTGCAGGTGCGGCCGCTGTCGACTCTGCCACACGTGGCACGCCAGCAGGTAGTCGCGATGGCGACGTGATCATCTGCCGTTTCGTTTTCCGTATCAACCAGGCGACAGCGACATGGACTGACCAGCATCCGCTGGAATCGAGTCGACTGCGACTTGACACAAACATCGCCGCCGTCGACATCTCCGTCGTTCGCGCCGGACACCTGATCGAGCGCGACGTTATGTGGAGCCATGCAACCGCCTGCTGACCTACGCCGCGGCCAGGCGAGCATCGAGTGGCTGACGATCCTCGTGGTCGCTGCCGCACTGCTCACGACCACTGCCCTCGCGATCACCCACACCGCCGCCGTCCAAACGATCGCCAAGCGCCTAGGCGTCGAAGCGTCGCCACCACCGGCGAGCACGCTCGCACTTGGTGAGGCATTGTCGGGCCACGCAGGAGGTGTCTCGCTCGCTGGCGCACGCGCGTGGCTTGCTGAGTCCATCGGCATCGTGGCCGCCGATCAACAGATTCGCGCAGCCATCGTGGCGCGCCTGCCCGAACGCCACCCGGCATGGCTCGCCGACCTCACAATCCGGACGCTACCGAGCCGCTCGGGCTCGCGCTACGTCGTTGCTCACGGTACGGGCGACGTCTCGACCCGTCTCGTTACCGCGAGCGATGAGGCAGGCTTTGCCGCCATCTCGACCACCGGTAAAGACCGTGCGGTTGCTACGGCGACGGAATTGGGTTGGGACGGCGCCGGCACGATCGCTCGTCGGATCGCACGACCACTAGGACTGGCGATCAGCGCAGTTCATCTTCTCACCAGTATGACCTCTGGTGATGCGCCTCAGCCGGCAGGCACTCGTGCCGACGATATCCTCCTCTGCCGGCCCGTCGCCTTGCTTATGAGCACCCAAACCACTCGATCGTCGATTCCGCTAGCCCAGGGCTGGCGGGTCGGCGTCCTCCGACATGACGAACTCATCCTCGACGCCATCGCCACAAACAATCCTTGCAAGGGCCCGGCCGGTTCAAACGAACCGGCCGGGCCAAGCCAGAACTAGGGCTGAGCGATCGAGGAGATCGCTTTCTCCATCGACTTTGAGATCTGGCCACCGATGTCAGCACCACCACCCTTGACCTGCACCGAGACGGCAAGCAGCAGCGCACCCACGGCCAGCACCAGTCCGAGGTACTCAACCGTGCCCTGCCCGCGCCGGTTGGTCATCCGCTGTGCGAACCGCACCATCGTCGTCCACATTGCTTCCATTAGGCACCTCTCGAGGTTCTGCGCGACCACCGATCGCGCAGACCGACGATGCTCGACCTCAGAGAACGCCGAAAAGACGCACCCTCAACTCGAAGTGCCAAACGGTCCGATACTCCGCGAGCACCGCTACCGCGATGGCGCGGTGACGCTCTTGGAACGCGCGCGAACGCACGGGAGTTCCACGACAAAACGGGCGCCGCCGTGCGGCGAGTCGCCGACGACAACACTGCCGCCCATTGCTGCGGATAGCTCGCGAGCAATTGCCAAGCCCAGTCCTGTGCCGGTGCCATCCTCGGTATAGAAGGCCCGGAAGATGGTGGCGCGCTTTTCCAGCGGAATGCCTGGACCCGAGTCGTCGATGGTGATCCACACACGGCCAGCCTCCGCCAGCGCCGAGACGGTGATGGTGCCACTGTCAGGCGTCCAACGGACGGCATTGCGGACGAGGTTCGAGACGATCTGCAAGATGCGATCGCCATCGCCAATCACGACCGGCAAGACACCCGACTGCAGCCCGATCGTGATGTCGCGTTCGCGCGCCTCGCTGCCCTGCCCCGTCACAACCTGTTCGAGCAGCACGTTGAGATCCACCTCGTCGGCCTCGAGACCAAAGCGTTTGGCCTGCAGCCGAGCAAGATCGAGCAAATCGCCCACCAGGCGATTGAGCCGAAGCGACTCAGCCGTAATGGCTTCGTACGCCGTCTGACGCGAATCCTCATCATCGAAAATGCCATCGGCCAAGGCATCGACCTGACCACGGATAGCCGTGAGTGGCGTGCGCAGTTCGTGCGAGACGCGCATCAGGAAGAGGCGCTCGGTATCGCGAGCCTCCGTCAGACGTACCGTCATGTCGGAGAAGGCGCGGTTGACCATGCCGATTTCGTCCGCGCGCGTCGTGTCGAGGGGCACATCGTCATCGCCACGCGCCACTGCGCGAGCCGCGGCTGCCAACCGTCGCAGTGGGCGAACGAGACGAAGGCCAAGGACCAGGGCAAGAATGATCGCCACCGCCGTACCAACAGCAAAGGCGGGAATGAGTGCGCGCCGCAGCGTGCCGGCCGGTGACGAAACGTGGACTGCTGGACGCGCTACGACCAGTAAACCGGGACTCGCACCAAGAAAATCGCTCTGCTCTGTCGGGAACAACCCGCGAGCCACCACGACGTCACCATCGAGACTCGCTGGTACGTACTCCGCAGGAATCACGACAGCCTTTCCCTGATCAAGCTGTTTGCTGATCGACGGTGGCAACGGCTGCGTCCACGACAGCTCTTTGAGGTCCAACCCCTGGGCCTTCAAGACAGTGCTCTTCATCGTCGACATAAAAAACAACGAGCTGCCGTTGGCCGCTTCGAGGTACGCGCTTCGCAAGACATCGTTGCTCTTGCCAATAAAGAGGCCACTGATCAGCAGTGCGTACTCCCGAGAAAGGCCCGTCGTCAGGCGCTTGAGATCGTGCTCCTGCTGGGTGCGCGCCTCGTAGCGTTGATGGTCCGAAAACTGGTTGACCGACCGCACCGTCATCACAGCAGTCACGACAAGCGCCACTAACACGGGCACGACCCCGATGATCAGCAACCGCGCGCGCAGACTACGCAGGAGCAGCATCGTCGCCGACCTTGTACCCCACACCCCAAACCGTCACAACCGGACAATCGTCGCCGAGCTTGCGGCGCAACTGACGGACGTGGACATCGACGGTGCGCGTATCGCCTGCAAACGTGTAACCCCACACGCGCTCGAGCAACTGGTCGCGCGTCAGCACGTTGCCGCGCTCCTCGAGCAGCGTCCAGAGCAGATCAAACTCTTTTGGTGCGAGCTGGACGACGGCACCGTTGAGCATGACCTCGTGCCGACCCCGATCGATCGAAACGCCACCGTGCGTCAACACGCCACCGATCGGCTGCGCAGTCGTCGGAGCGCGCCGCAAGATCGCCTTGACGCGCGCAACCAACTCGCGCACGTTGAAGGGCTTGGTGAGGTAATCGTCCGCCCCGACCTCAAGACCAACGATCTTGTCGATATCGTCGTCGCGCGCCGTGACCATGATGATCGGCACCTGAGAAGACGCACGAATCCGGCGGCACACCTCAAGACCATCAATGTCAGGCAGATTGAGGTCAAGCACGATCAGATTCGGCGGTGTCGCCTCCATCAATCGCAACGCATCGGCACCGGTGAGAGCGTGGTCGACGTCGAAACCAGCCTTCTCGAGGTACGTCTTGACAGGCGTAGCGATATTGATCTCGTCTTCGACGATCAGGATGCGCTCGGCCATCGTCCCTCTCTACTTCAACCGCAGACTACTTGGCTTGTCTGTCGCGACATACGTTACGTCCGCGGCACCATCCGCACTGTAGGTACCGTCGCCGCGCAAACCAACCTGGCCACACCCACTAATCCACACGTTCGCTAACGCATCGGCTCGTCGAACCGTCAACGTAAACGTCCCTCGCCGGTGAAGGCTGATCGCAATCGGCGCCAACACACGCAGCTCGACCGGGGCCTTGCCTTTGAGAATCTTGACGCACTCCTGAAGCGGCTGGCCATCGATGCACTGGATGCTCTCCGTCAGCTCGAGTGGACCGCTGACACGCGCCCCGCTGCTGATCGACTCGACGATAACCATCGAGTCAAAGCGCGCGACACCGCGATACGACAAATCGCCGCTCGCGGTCGCCATCTCAAACGACTTCGCACCCGCCACGGGCACGGCAACAAGAAAGACGACGAGAGCGAGGACGACACGAAGCACACGCGCATTATGCTCCCCTAACGGCAACAAGGTGTGATGGTTGCGTTAGGACGCGTCGTAACGGTGAAACCCGACACCCGTTTTGCGCCCCAAATTGCCCTCATCAAGCATCTGTAGAAGCAGCGGGTGTGGTGCGCAGTGTTCGTCACCGAGCGC
>CANKHS010000038.1 GCA_947481755.1 Actinomycetota bacterium
AGTGCGTGCGTCGTGGCCACCAGAGCCGGGAGATCCAAGGCGAGTCCGTAGCGCGACTGAATTTCCACAATGCCCGCCGCGGCCCGACGCAGCGCGTACGGATCGCGCGAACCCGTTGGGCGCTCGCCAATCGCAACCACACCGACGAGCTGGTCGAAGCGATCGGCCAAGGCCAAGAGCGCACCTGGCAGCGTCTCGGGCACGGGCCGCCCTGCACCGTCAGGCTGGTACTGCTCACGAATTGCCAGTGCCACCGCCTCGGGCTGCCCGGCCGCACGGGCGTACTCCATGCCCGTCTCGCCTTGCAATTCGGCAAACTCGCCGACCATCGTCGAGGCAAGGTCCGCCTTTGCCAAACGCGCGGCTTCGAGGGCATGCGTACGATCGTCTCCGGCGATGCCGGCTCCATCTGCGACCGCCGCAACGAGAGCCTCTAGGCGCGCCGTGCGGTCGGCCAACGTGCCGAGCCGTTGGTGATACGTAATCCGATCCAGTTCGGCCGCCATCGCCTCGATGCCACGGGCGCGGTCCTTGGCCAGCGAGAAGACGGCGTCGTCGAGGCGCCCCGCGAGAACGCGCTCATTGCCGGCGCGCACCGCGTCGTCGGCATCTGGATGAGAGTTGATGACAGTCAGGAAGGCGGGTCGCAAGGTACCCGTCGCGCTGCGCAGCGGCAGATACCGCTGATGCGACTGCATTGCCGTCACCAACACACGCTCTGGCAATTCGAGATAACGCTCGTGGATCGACCCGTCGATGACGCGCGGCCACTCGACGAGGTAGACCACTTCGTTGAGGACACGGCCGGGATCGTCCCAGGTTGCGTCGTGCGCCTTCGCAAGCGATGTCAGCAGCGTCTCGATGACTTCGCGGCGATCCGCCGGGCGGACGCCAACACCAGCGCCTCCCAGATCGGAGACGTAATCATCGACAGTGCTCAACTCGAGCTCGGGTCGCAGCAGACGATGGCCGCGCGTCAGGCGACCACTCTGCACACCCTGCACCTCGGCCGGGAGAACGGTGTCGCCATGCAGCACGACCAGCGTGCGAATCGGTCGCGAGAAACGGAGTGTGCCCGTGCCCCAGCGCATGTTCTTCGGCATCTGCAGGCCTTCGATCAGCCCATCGACGAGCGCCTGTGCATGCGTGGCAAGTGGCTCGGCAGCGACAGATACGGTTGCCGTCAGGAGGCCGTCTCGCACCTCGAGCTGCTCCGGGGTCAACCCGTGTTTCCGCGCGAACCCCTCTGCCGCCTTCGACCAGGAACCATCGTCATTACGGGCTGCCTTCTCGGGTGGCCCGGTCTGCACGGTCGTCTCGGCGGGTGCCTCGCTCGGCACGCCTTCGGCGATCACAGCGATCCGGCGCGGCGTCACGAACACCTCGACCGAGGTCGGGGCCAAGCGGCGCTCCGTCAGCAGACGTTCAATCGTCACTCCGGCCTCGCGCTCGGCCACGCGACAGGCATTCGCTGGCAGTTCCTCGCAGCCGAGTTCGATCAGTAGCGGGGCTGTCACGACAACTCCAACCCAAGGTACGCATGCGCAACCGCACGCGCCAACGCACGCACGCGCCCAATGTAGGCGACCCGCTCAGTCACCGAAATCGCGCCGCGCGCATCGAGCAGGTTGAAGGCGTGCGAGCACTTCAAAACTTGGTCGTAGGCCGGGATTGGCAGCGAAGCCTCGAGACACCGTCCGCACTCGGCCTCGTGATGATCGAACGCTCGCACGAGGCCAGGGACATCCGCAACCTCGAAGTTGTAGGCCGACCACTCGCGCTCACCGCGCGCATGAACGTCCGCGTAGGAGAGTCCGGGCGCCCAGGTCAGGTCCCAACACGAATCAACACCCTGGAGGTACATCGCCAGTCGCTCTAGGCCGTACGTCAGTTCCACCGAAATGGGATCGCAATCAATGCCGCCGGCCTGTTGGAAGTAGGTGAATTGCGTCACCTCCATACCGTCGAGCCAGACCTCCCACCCAGTGCCCCAGGCGCCAAGGGTCGGGGCCTCCCAGTTGTCTTCCACAAAGCGCACGTCGTGCGCGGCTGCATCGATGCCGATCGCGGCGAGCGAGCGGAGATACGACTCTTGGATGGCATCGGGCGACGGCTTGATCAGGACCTGAAACTGATAGTAGTGCTGTAGCCGATACGGGTTCTCGGCGTACCGACCATCCGTCGGTCGAATCGAGGGCTCGACGTACGCCGTCGCCCACGGCTCCGGGCCGAGACAGCGCAATAGTGTCGCTGGATTCATCGTGCCCGCACCGACTTCTGTGTGGTACGGCTGGACGATCGCGCAGCCTTCCGTAGCCCAAAAAGCCTGCAGTCGCAGGATCAGGTCCTGAAACGTGAGTGGAGTCGCATCGGTCTGCACAGGCGAAGGCTACCCACTTCCCCCCGCTGGATGCCCCGCCCGGGGAAAACGCAGATACCCTGAGAGCGTGTTTCGACGCGTCCTGACCTTCACCATTGCCGCCCTGGCATTCGCTGTCATCACGGGTTCGAGTGCTCAGGCGCTCTCTCTCAAGACCATCACCACGAAGGTGGCTGCTCCCACTGCTCTCACGTTTCGCCCCGATAATCCATGGCCTGTCGTCACCCAGCGCAACGGACTCGTCGTCGCGATCACCAAGGGTAAGGTCAATGTTCTCGCCAACCTCACCGACCGTGTCGGTCAACAGGGCGGCGAGCGCGGCCTGCTGGGCATCGCCTACAGCCCACTGTACAACGACAACGGTTTCGTCTTTGTTGACTACACCGACGCGGCGGGCGATACCCAAATCGTGCGTTTTCGCAAGGGTAAGTACGGACATTTCCTGAAGGGCTCAGCGACGACGCTCCTGTCAATTCGGCAGCCCTACGCCAACCACAATGGCGGGCAGCTCGCCTTCGGGCCCGACGGCTTTCTGTACATCGGCATGGGCGATGGCGGCTCTGGTGGCGATCCAGGCAACCGGTCCCAAAACCCCAATACGTTGCTCGGCAAGATCCTCCGCATCGACGTCAACGCCGGTACGCCGTATGCGATCCCGTCGACCAACCCCTTCGCTGACGGCACGCTCGGGCAGGCACCGGTCTGGGCGATGGGCGTCCGCAATCCGGGCTTCTCGTTCGATACACGCACCGGGAGCATGTGGATTGTCGACCCGAGCCAGGGTGCCGAGGAAGAGGTCGACTGGATCGCCAATCCTGCCCCACCACTCCCCAACCTTGGCTGGCGGGCCTTCGACGGCACGAAACCGTACTCTCCACAACCGCTGACCGGCACGGTCGTGACGCCACTCACGTCCTACGGCACCTCCTACGGATGCAACCCTATAGCTGGCGCGGTCTACCGCGGTAAGACGATTCGAAAGCTCCGCAGCAACTACGTCTTCGGCGATAGCTGTAGCGGACGAATCTGGTCGATCCTACGCAAGGATGCGAAGCTCGTCGACACAGGCTTGCGCGTACCAAAATTGGCCGCGATCGGCCAAGATTCGAGCGGCGAACTCTGGCTGATCAGCCAGAAGGGCCAGCTCTCGACGATTACGACCTAGAGCCCTGCCCCAGCAGGGCAAGTCGAACGCCACCGTGGTGTTCGGCCGTCTCGCGGCAGACGCGCGAGATTGCGGCGCGTGCGGCGGGAGTAGGTATCGCCACTCCACCAAGAGGCTCGGCCAGTAACTGGGCAGCGGCACTCGCTGCGACTGGATCGAGTGGACTGCCACTGCCGCACGTCGCACAAAACGCACAGCCAGCCGCCGCGTCGTAGACAGCCGTCGGCGCGCCACACGCGACACAGGCAGCCACCTCTGGACGCCAGCCAGCCAGGGCGAGCAGCTTTAGGACAAACCCGAGGGTGATCGTGTCGGCACCGCCCCGAACATCGTCGCCAAGCGGCTCCGTCAGCGCCTCGAGATATCGCTGCAAACCACGGTAGAGACGCTCATCTGGCTCTGGCTCGGGAAACAGGCGCACGATCGCCTCAACACCACCGGTCGCAGCAAGCGCACGGATCGGATCCCGCCGCAGCTCATCGCCCGACCACAAAACGTCGGCACCGGTGATCGTCGAAAGATCGCTCTTGCCCGGCAGCACAATCGCATCGATGCGCGTCAACGGTTCGAGCCGCGCACCCATCTTGCCCATGGTCTTGCGGGCACCCTTCGCGATCACGTTGACGCGCCCGAAGTCGGGGGTCAGCAGGTGCACAACACGATCGGCTTCGCCCGTACGAAACGACCGTAGGACAATCGCCTCGGTCGCGTACGCGCCTGCCACCGCGGGATTAGTCCTGGACGAGCGCGAGCAGCTCGCCGTTGCGATCAAGCGCGGCGATCTCGTCGAACCCACCGACGGGCTCACCGTCAACCATGATCTGCGGCACCGTCATCCGGCCCGTCATCTCGACGAGTTTCTCTCGAAACCCGGGAACGCGATCCACGTTGATTTCCTCAAACGGGATCTCCCGTGAGGTCAGCAACGCCTTCGCGCGCGTGCAGAAGGGACACCAATCAGCGGAGTAAACAATGACGTCTTTCACACCTGTTTCAACGTCCGTTTTGGTCGTGGCATTCCCGACCGGCGTGGCTTTGGTTGGCAGGTCAGACAGACGTGGGTACCACGACCTGCACAACGCGATTTGATGATCTCGGACCCACACACGATGCACGGCTCACCGTCGCGGCCGTAGACGCGAAACCGCTCTTGCATCGAGCCGTAACCACCCTCCGGATCGCGAAAATCGCTGATTGACGCACCCTGGGCGCGAATCCCCTCTTCGAGCGCCTCCCGGGTGGTTGTTGCGAGCCTGTCCAACTGTGGTTGACGCAGGCGACCCGCCGGGGTGTCGGGATGGATACAGGCCGCGTGGAGTGCTTCGTCGGCGTAGATATTGCCGACACCCGCGACCAGTCGCTGGTCGAGGAGCAGCGCCTTGACGGGTGCCCGGCGCCCCGCAAAGGCGGCCTTCAAGACGGCACCGTCGAAATCACTGTCGATCGGCTCGGGACCGAGGCGAGCCGCTAGATAGCTGGCCGTTTCGTCGTTCGTCAACAGGTCCCACGTGCCAAAGCGACGGGCGTCTGCGTACGCAACCACGGTGGCGTCCGAGAGGGTCAACACCGCACGCGTGTGGCGCGGCTCTCCGTCCGCGCAGAGCAGCCAGTTGCCGGTCATCCGTAGATGCGAGATCAGCGTCTCCTCACCGTCGAGCCGCACCAGCAGGTACTTGCCACGCCGATCAATCGCGAGGATCGTGCGGCCCGTCAGACGCTCTTCGACGCGTCGCGCATCGTCGCGCCCGACGAGTTTCGCGTCACGTACCTCAACCTGAGTAAGGCGGCGCCCAGCGACGTGAGGCTCGAGGCGACGACGGACGGTCTCGACCTCAGGCAACTCGGGCATGCCTGCAGCCTAGTCGGCGTCGTCTATGGGCCGGGCTTAGCCGCCGAAATCGCCGCTCGAATCTCGGGTACGAGCATCTCGATTCCATACTCTGTTGCGACGGCGTCTAAGTCGAACTTGGCCCGGTCGAGCACCTCTATCCCCAGCACTCGCTCGTCGACATCCAGGTCAATCACGGCAACTGTCGGCTCGATCGTTTCGCACTGCTCAATCTCGCCCGCTGCAATCGTGATCATCAAAATTTCACCCGGTGCCGTGTATGCACTGATGGTCATAGTCCGATCGTACTTCATCGCGTGGGTCGTCTCTTGTGTGCATTTTCACGACGTGGTGAGGGCCACCAAGCGATCGGGACGATTGTGTCTAGATAGAACGAGCGCGCGGGTGGGCAGCCAAGAATGTGTCACGCAGATGCGTACCTGCGACGTGCGTGTAGATCGCAGTCGTCGCGATGCGTTGATGCCCAAGCAGCTCCTGGACGGTGCGCAGATCGCAGCCACCCTCGACGAGGTGGGTCGCGAAGGCGTGGCGCAGCGCATGCGGGCCAACCCACTCCGGTAGACCAAGCGGTTCGGCATGACGGCGGACGATCAGAAAGACGCCGCGGCGGGTGATGCGGCCGCCACGATTGTTGACGATCAAGGCGTCGACGTCTTGCCGCGCGCCGAGGTGCGTGCGGCTGCGGGCGAGATAGCGCTCGACGGCTCGCACGGCCTGTCCGCCGCACGGGACGACGCGCTCGCGCCCACCTTTGCCGAGCACGCGAACGAGACCGAGTTCTCCATCGAGGTCGCCGGGGCGCAGGCCGCAGAGTTCCGAGACGCGCAGCCCCGCGCCGTAGAGAAGCTCGAGGACGGCGCGGTCGCGAAGACCGAGCGGCGTGTTGTCGGGGTGCTCGACCAGCGCGATCGTCTGCTCGCTCGTCAGTGCATGCGGTGGAGCCTGTGGCGCGCGGGGTAACGGCACATCGCGCACCCCGGCCGTCCGCGCACCCTCACGCGTGCGGTGTCGCAGCAGCGAGCGCGCTGCTGCCAGTCGACGGCGGACGGTGGCCGGTGCCAGGCCACGTTCCTGCAAGGCCAACGAATAGGGCTCGAGATCGACGCCCGTCACCGCGTCGAGATCCAAATCGTTCGCCGTCAAAAAGACCTGAAGCTCGGCAAGGTCTGTGCGGTAGGCCGTGATCGTATGCGGCGAGGCATCCCGCTCGAGCTGCAATGCCTCGAGAAAATCGCTGATGCGCGGATCCTGCATAACGGGGAAGTTCGCGGACGCGAATGCACGTCCTTCCTTACCCCGACGGCATGACGAACGTGATCAACTTTGCTTTGGGGTCTGACCCCAAAGCAAAGTTGATCGACCTAGACGCTCGGGTCGACCCCGTCGATCAGGTCGCTGAGGTGAACATACGGCAGGCCGTGGCTTTCGGCGACTGGCTGATTCGTGATCTTGCCAGCCATCACGTTGACGCCGCGTGCGAGCGGCTTCGAGAAGCGCACCGCCTCGTCAAGGCCCTTGTTGGCGAGCAGTTCAGCGTACGGCAGCGTCACGTTGGTGAGGCCGCGCGTCGAGGTAATCGGCACAGCACCTGGCATGTTCGCCACGCAGTAGTGGACGACTCCGTCGACGACGTAGGTTGGGTCGGAATGCGTCGTGGGCTTCGACGTTTCGAAGCAGCCACCCTGGTCGATCGCCACGTCGACGAGTACGGCACCCGGCTTCATCCCACTGAGCATGTCTTTCGTGATCAGCCGGGGGGCGCGGGCGCCAGCGACGAGTACCGCGCCGATCACCATGTCGGCACCCGCAATCGCCTCTTCGACCATCTGACGGTTCGAAATCTCGAGCGTGATGCGCCCGTCCATCATGTTCTCGAGCTCGCGCATGCGGTCGACCGAGCGCTCCAGCACCCAGACGTCTGCCTGCATGCCCACAGCGATTAGCGCAGCGTTGTAGCCCACGATGCCGCCACCGAGCACGACCACCTTGGCTGGTGCCACACCAGGCAGACCCGCCAGCAAGATGCCGCGGCCACCCTTCGGCTTCTCCAGCGAGTGCGCACCCATCTGCGGCGCTAGGCGACCAGCGACCTCACTCATCGGAGCGAGCAGCGGAAGCTTGTGGTCCTCAGTTTCCACGGTCTCATAGGCAATGCACGTCGCGCCGGTCTTGATCAGCGCATTCGTCAGCTCGAGATCGGGAGCAAGATGCAGGTACGTGAAGAGAATCTGCCCGTTGCGGATCTTGGCGTACTCGGGCTGCAATGGCTCCTTGACCTTCATCACCATGTCGCACGTACCCCAGACGTCGTCGCAGGCAGCAATCGACGCACCGGCAGCCACATACGCAGCGTCGGGGAACGAGCTACCATCGCCGGCCGTCGTCTCGACGACAACGTCGTGACCGTGGAGGACGAGCTCGCGCGCTCCAGCGGGCGTCAGTGCGACGCGGTACTCGTCCTTCTTAATTTCTTTGACGACACCTACGCGCATGCGAAGCACCTCCGGGACACGATCACAACAGGGAACGGGTAGATGGTATCGCTCAGCACCCCGTTCGGGCGCCTCTCTTCCACCTGAGGGTCAGGCTACCGCGGCACGAATCAATTCGACGGTAATCCGCGAGAGCGCCTCGACATCGGCTACGGCGATGTGTTCGTCGGCCGAATGGATGGCCTCCATGCCGCTGGAGAGGTTGAGGCACTGCAAGCCACGCTCGTTGAAGACGTGTGCGTCTGCCCCACCACCGGTTTCGATCATGCTGGGCTGACAGCCTGCCGCGAGCAGCGCCGTACGGGCGAGTGCGACGACGGGCGCGTCGTCAGCGAACCCATACGCCGTGTACTCGCGGGTCTGAGCCAGCTCGACCGAGCACCCTGTGGCGGCTGCGGCAGCATTCGCAGCGTCGACCGTCTCTTGGGCAATCAGGACGACCTCTGCATCGTTGAGGCTTCGCATCTCCAGCTGGAGCGAACAGGTCTCCGCCACGATATTGCGCTGACTGCCGCCATTGATCAGTCCGACGTTGCGAGAACTACCGGGGCTAAGTCGCCCCATCTCGAGCTCGGCCAGCATCTTCGCCGCCGCGTGGATCGCATTGCGTCCCTCCTCGGGTGCGATACCGGCATGAGCGGCCTTGCCGCGAAACGTGATGTTCATCGACAGCTGGCTCGGCGCCCGCAGCACGACTCGCCCGGGTGGTCCGTCGACGTCGTAGACGAAGCCCATCTGCGCCACCAGACGTTCGGTGTCGAACTCCTTCGCGCCACACAACCCAATCTCTTCCTGCACGGTGATCAGCAACTCAATACCGGCATGAGGGATGCCCTCGCGCAAGATGCGCCGGATACCGTCGATCATGCCGGCCACGGTGGCTTTGTTGTCTGCGCCAAGGATGGTGTCGTTGGCGTTGACGATGAAGCCATCGCGTTCGACGGGGTCGATCGGAGCTGATGGCGGCACCGTATCGACGTGGGCATTGAAAAACAGGGGCGTGCCAGAGACAGTGCCGGGAATCCTTGCGTAGAGATTGCCCGCATTGCCATTGATCCGCGAGCCAGCATCGTCCTCGTCCGACTCGATGCCCATCTCGGCGAGCACCTCGCGACAGAGGTCAATCGCAGCGCGCTCTTCTCCCGGCGGCGTGGAGAGTCGCGCGAGCGCCAGGAACAACTCGAGCGCGGTGTCCACGCGTTAGACCGTGGTCGAGGTGGCGCTTGCCTGACGCGTCTCGGCTGGCGTCGAGTCGCGATAGGCGACTGCCGCTCCGACGAAATCGCGAAACAGCGGCGCAGGGCGGGTTGGACGCGACTTGAACTCGGGATGGAACTGGCTCGCGACGAACCACGGATGGTTTGGCAACTCGATAATCTCGACGAGATCCTTCGAGGCAAACGTGCCCGAGACAATCAGTCCATGTGCTTCAAGCTGAGGGCGCAGGAGGTTCGAGACCTCGTAGCGGTGGCGATGACGCTCGTAGATCGTCTCCTCACCGTAGGCCGCAAAGGCCTTCGTGCCGGCCTTGAGCGTGATTGGCTCGGCACCAAGACGCATCGTGCCGCCCATGTCGCGCACGTCTTTCTGCTCTGGCAGCAGGTCGACGATCGGGGCCGGCGTCTCTGGGTCGAACTCGGTCGAGTTCGCGCCGGGCATGCCAGCAACGTCGCGGGCAAACTCGGCAACTGCGATCTGCATTCCGAGACAGACACCGAGGAACGGCACCTGATGCTCGCGGGCGAAACGG
>CANKHS010000039.1 GCA_947481755.1 Actinomycetota bacterium
AAGCGGTCCGCAGCTCGGTCAAGAAACGCACCGAAGCCTTTCCCGCTATCCCGAACGGTCAGAGTCATCGTGTCCGGGTCGAGAATCACCACGAATGGCGCGCTCCCATAGCGACGGGCGTTCTCGAGGAGATTGACGAGGATGCGCTCCAGTCGCCGCGGGTCCGACTGCACGCGAAGCGTGACGGGCAGCGTTACCTCTGCCTCCGGCAAACGATCACGCGTCACGTCGCTGACGAGCCGCACGAGGTCAAATTGATCCGACATGGCGGTCTCTGCACCCGCGTCAAGGCGCATCACCTCGAGCAGGTCCTCGACAAGGTGTGCGAGCGCACGCGCTCGTTCCTTAACCATCACGGCCTCGGGCGTGTCATCCAGCAACGAGGAGGCCGCCACGAGGCCAGTGATCGGCGTCCGCAACTCGTGTGCGACGTCGGCCGAGAAACTCCGCTCGCGCTCTGCGGCTTCGTCGAGTTCGCGAATTTTGGCGCCCAATGCCTCTGCCATATCGTCCAATGCTCGGCCGAGTTGTGCGATCTCGTCTCGACCCCGCGGATGAAGCCGAGCATCGAGGTCGCCGGCCGCCAGGCGACGGGCGAGCGTTGCCGAACGGCGCAAACGCCGCGACAACGCAGAGGCGACCAACACACCGAGAATCGCGCCAATCACTGAGGCTGCGGCCGTGAGACGAATCAGGGCATCTTGCAATGCACTGAGCTCTTCCTGATCTCCAACGAACGACTGACGTACGTAGACAGCCCCTGCGCTCGCGAGTTGCGTACCCCCGTAGACAGCGGGATCGTTCCCCGTCAGCACCGGCTCGGTAAAGACGCGACCAGGCGCATTCTCGACCCGCGACTGCAACAGCGCGGGCAGCCCTGCACCAATCGCCGCATCTCCCACTCCACCGGCCGGAGTCACCACGTAGGAACCTGAGGGTGTCACCGTCGCACCGCCCGGCAGACGTAGACGTACGATCGAGGCAGCCGTCCGCACCTGTCGCGCCGCCGTCTCGCGTGCACGATCGACACGATCGGTTGTGCTGCGCTGATACACCGCGATACTAATCCCCCCGGCAACGAGGGCACTGATGATCGCAATTGCGAGAGCGAGCCGGACTCGCAGGCTCACGTAGCCTCGCTCGGCTGCACCAACTTATAGCCAACGCCACGTACGGTCTGTACGAGTTCGGGAGCTGCAGGATCGACCTCAATCTTGGCGCGCAGTCGCTGGACGTGCACGTCGACGAGTCGCGTGTCTCCCGCCCAGCCGTACCCCCACACGCGCTCGAGTAGTACCGCTCGGTCGAGCGCCATACCGACGTTATCGATGAACTCCACCAGGAGGCGGTATTCCGTTGGTGTCAGTGCCAAGGGCTCACCATCACGAGTGACGGCGTAGCCCTCACGGTCGAGTAGCAACGAGCCAATCTGCTCGAAGGGTGCGCGCTCGATATCCGTTGGTGTCACGCGCCGTAAGGCTGCACGTAGTCGGGCCGCCAACACCGCTGGCTCGAACGGCTTCGTAACGTAATCGTCGGCGCCTGCCTCAAGCCCCATCACCACGTCGATCGGATCGGAACGCGCCGACATCAGGATCACGGGAATTTGCGACTCGGCGCGAATTGCGCGACAGAGCGCCACACCGTCCATGCCCGGCAGCATCACATCGAGCAGCGCCAGCACGGGATCCGACTCCTGCCACGCGACCAGACCTGCATCACCATCCTCGGCTGAAATCACCTCAAAACCGTTGCGCGTCAGGTAGTCGCTCGTGGCTTGACGGATGACTGGGTCATCCTCAACGAACAACATGCGCGGCAGCTGCGATTCCGTCATACGCAAAGGGTAGAGCGCCGACAGGCAGATTGCCGAATCGGCATGCGTTTAGACCTGCAAGAAGCGACGCATAGTGAGGCCCGAACCAATCGCGCCAATCACCAAACCGGTCAGGATCAACAGCACGACGAGCAGCGGAAAGGCGATTGCCTCGGGCGAACCATTGCCACTCATCGACGACTGAACGCGATCGGCCAGAAGCGTCTGATAACTAATTGCCAGCAGAATTGACGCGAGAATCGCGCCCGCTACGCCACAGACCATTCCCTCGATCATGAAGGGGAGCCGCACAAACCAGTTGGTGGCTCCAACAAGCTTCATCACCTCGACCTCGCGACGGCGCGCAAAGATTGAGAGTCGGATCGTGTTGCCAATCAGGAGGATTGCGGCGATGGCGAGTACGACGCCCATGCCGAGGAGCACGATCGTGATCGTGCCAGCTGTCTTGAGGACCCGATCGGCCTTACCCGCTCCGTAGTCGGGGTTTGGTAACCCAGCCTGAGGCGGATCAAGACCCGGCAGACCTGCCACGGCCGCGGCGACCCGTGCTGTCTGATCGGGATCAACAGCCTTGAATTCGAACGAGGCCGGAAGGGGATTACCAAGCGTGAGCTTGAGCAACTCAGAATCCTTGCCAAGCTGCTTTTGCAGGCGCAGAATCGCATCGTCCTTGGAGACGAACTGCAACGAGCCGTCTTGCACGCCAGGGGTCTCGGTGATCGTTCGTTGAATATCGGCAACCTGTTTCGGCGTTGCCGAGTCCTTCAGGTAGGCACGAATCGTGACGTCGTCACGAACCTTGTTCGAGTAGTTGTAGACGTACGAGCCGAGTGCAATGCCGATGCCGGCGATAAACATCACGACCAGGACCGTTACGACCGCAGCAATCGTCGTGGCGAAGTTGCCCTTCAGCGATTTCAGAGCCTCGATGACAAAGAATTTCCAGCGGGTCTCCACTAGAGCTGCTCCTCATCTTCGACGTAGCCACCGCGACGGTCATCGCGCGCAACACGGCCCTCTTCGAGCGCGATCACGCGACGGCGCATCTTGTCGACCATCTCGCGGTCATGGGTGGCCATCAAAATCGTGGTACCCGCACGGTTGATGCGGTAGAGCAGCTGCATGATGCCGATCGACGTCTCGGGGTCGAGGTTGCCAGTCGGTTCGTCACAGATCAACAGCGGCGGGTGGTTGACGAAGGCACGGGCGATCGAGACGCGCTGCTGCTGACCACCCGAGAGCTCGTGTGGCAACTTGTCAATCTTGTCGGAGAGCCCAACGAGCCCAATGATCTCGGGCACCTTGCGCTCGATGACCTCGAGCCGCTGCCCCTGCACCTCGAGTGCATAGGCGACGTTCTCGTAGACGGTACGCGTTGGCAGGAGTTTGAAGTCTTGGAAGACGCAGCCAATGTTACGGCGCAACTTCGGCACCTGCGAACCCTTGAGCGTACGCAGTGACTTGCCACCGACCTGCACGTTGCCACTGGTTGCGTCGATCTCCTTGAGCAGCAACTTGATAAACGTGGATTTGCCCGAACCTGATGGTCCCACGAGGAAAACCCACTCGCCCTTGTCGATCTGCAGGGTCACATCATCCAGCCCGACGACGTCGCCCGGATAGACCATCGTCGTGTTCTCCAGCAGGATCATCGCCTCGTTGCGCGGAGCGAACGGGCGACGGAACTCACTGGTCTCGCCCGCGAGTTCCGAGAGCGCCTCAGCGCGGCGACGGCGGCGCTCTTCTGCCTCGCGCTCGAGCTCGTGCTCACTGCGCAAATCAGTATCGGCGATGCTCACGTAGCCAGAATCGGCGGCGTCGAACGGCGTCGTCAGAGCATCAGATGGGGAGTCGCGCTTCAGCATGCCAACGCACCCAATCTATCAGTCGATTGACGGTTCGGCAGATTACGATTCGGCAACAGCATCGCCGTCAGCGGCGGTGCGGCGGAGCAGAAAATCGCGAATAAACGGATCAAGATCGCCATCCAAAACCCCTTGGATGTTACCGTCTTTGCGGTTTGTGCGATGGTCATTGACCATCGTGTAAGGGTGAAGGACATAACTGCGAATCTGGCTGCCGAACGAGTTGTCTTGACTCATTCCCCGCTCCTTGGCAAGTTCCTCTGCACGATTCTTTAGTTCGAGCTCAATCAGGCGACTCTTGAGAACGCGCATCGCCGTCTGCTTATTCGATGTCTGGGAGCGTTCGTTCTGACACTGCACAACGATGCCCGTCGGCAGATGCGTGATGCGCACGGCCGAGTCCGTCTTGTTGACATGCTGCCCGCCAGCCCCTGAGGCGCGATACGTGTCGATCCGGAGATCGCCATCGTCAATCTCGACGTCAACGTCTTCATCAACCCACGGAGTCACATCAACGCGCGCAAACGCCGTATGGCGACGGTGCGCCGAATCAAACGGCGACAGCCGCACGAGTCGATGAACGCCCTTTTCGGCACCGAGGATGCCGTAGGCGTTCTCGCCCTCGACGAGCAGTGCAACCGACTTGATCCCCGCCTCTTCTCCGGGCGAGGCCTCAAGCAATCGCGTCGAGAATCCGCGACGTTCGGCCCAGCGCAGGTACATGCGCAGAATCATCTCGGTCCAGTCCATGGCGTCGGTGCCACCCGCGCCCGCGCTCACTGTCACCACGGCTGGGCCCGCGTCGTACTCACCCGAGAAGAGCGCGCCCTCCTCCAACTCATCGATGCGCGAACTGAGCCCCGTGACGCTCGTTGTGACCTCGTCGAGGAGCTCTGGGGCGTCCGCGAGCATCAACACGAGATCGCTGGCATCAGAGACGTCAGCGGACAGGCTCTCATAGAGCTCAACCTTGCGCGCATTACGCGACCGCTCAGCCGAAACCTTGACGGCCTGCTCTTGGTCATCCCAGAAGCCAGGCTCGCCGATCAGTGTGTCGAGTTCGTTGATCCGCTCCTGAAGGCGAGCCGGGTCAAAGGTAATCACGAACCCACACAAGGCGGGCTCTGAGCTCCTCCACTGCGACCGCAAGGTCGTCGACAGACAACACCTCCGGTGCGTCAGCCACGACGTTTCTTCTTCGTCGGCTTCTTGCGTCGTCCCGCTGCTCCCGGCGCCTGGCCACGGAGCGTATGAGACGAACGATCCTCGATCTCCTCGACAGCACCACCACTCGTCGCCGTACCCGCCCAATCAGACGAACGCGACCAGGCCGAGTCTGGGTCTGGAGCGGTTGCGGTCTGCTGCTGTGCTGCTGGGGGTGGCGTACCAGGTGCCTCGAAGGCGCTGACGTCCTCATGCTGAGCGATCAACTCGTCCATGTGCTCTTCGATCGTGAACGGATCAATCACCGCGCGCCCATCTGGACCATCCACTTCGATCACGAACTGGAAGAGGCCCGCGACAACCTCCTGCTGTACCTCCGCCATCATCTCGCCGAACATCTGGTGTCCCTCGGTGCGGTATTCCACGACCGGATCCTTCTGGGCGAGACCGCGCAGATGAATGCCGTCGCGCAGGTAATCCATGTTGTCGAGGTGCTCACGCCAACGCGTATCGATCGTCTGCAAGAGATAGAAGCGTTCTGCACGGCGCATCAAATCGGGATCGATCTGAGCGATCACGCGCTCCTTGTGTTCGTACGCGGTTGCCGCATCGGCCACGGCGCGGTCAATCAGGTCGTCAGGATTGATCTGCTCCACTGGATCGAGGTCTGTGGCGGTAAACGTGACGGGATAGATAGCGCGTAGGCCAACAATCAGGGCATTGAGGTCGACAGGCTCGTCGCCCTCCCCCTGCAGGTGCGTCTCGACAGTGTCCTCAACGGTCTCGTCGATCCACTCGCGGACGAGGTCGGGGATGTCAGCACCCTCGAGCACCTCGCGACGCTGGTCGTAGACAACCTCACGCTGCTTGTTGAGCACATCGTCGTACTTGAGGACGTTCTTGCGGATCTCAAAGTTGTGCTCCTCGACGCGCTTCTGGGCACCTTCGATCTGCCGCGAGAGCAACTTGTGCTCGATCGGCTCGCCCTCGGGCGGGCCAAGGCGGTCGAGAATTTTGTAGATGCGGTCGCCCGCGAAAAGTCGCACGACCTCGTCTTCGGCGGAGAGGTAGAAACGTGTTTCGCCCGGATCGCCCTGACGACCAGAGCGGCCGCGGAGCTGATTGTCGATGCGGCGCGACTCGTGACGTTCGGTACCGAGCACGTAGAGGCCGCCCAATTCGGCAACGCCCTCACCAAGTTTGATGTCAACACCTCGACCAGCCATGTTGGTCGCAATCACGACGGCGCCCTGCTGGCCTGCATTGACGATGATCTCGGCCTCACGCTCGTGCTGCTTTGCGTTAAGCACCTCGTGCTTGATGCCCCGGCGCGTCAAAATTGCGCTGAGACGCTCGGAGGTCTCGATATCGATGGTGCCGACGAGCACGGGCTGCCCGGTGGCGTGACGCGCTTCAATGTCGTCGGCGACGGCCTCGAACTTCTCGCCCTGGGTCTTGAAAATCAGGTCGTCCTTGTCCTGACGGACCATGTCCTGATTGGTCGGGATCGTCAGCACATCAAGGCCATAGATCTCGGCGAATTCGTTCGCCTCGGTGGCTGCCGTGCCGGTCATGCCTGCCAACTTGTCGTACATGCGGAAGTAGTTCTGGATCGTGACGGTCGCGACCGTGATGTTCTCGGCCTCGATCTTGACGCCCTCTTTGGCCTCGACGGCCTGGTGCAGTCCCTCGCTCCAGCGTCGGCCCTCCATGATGCGACCGGTAAATTCGTCGACGATCTTGACTTCGCCGTCGATCACGACGTAGTCGACATCCTTCTTAAACAGCGACTGCGCCTTGAGCGACTGGACGAGATGGTTGACCATCTGGCCATTGCCCGGCGCGTAAAGGTTGTCAATACCAAGTGCGCGCTCGACCTTGTGGATGCCGTCCTCGGTCGGAGCGACGGTCTTGCGCTTTTCGTCAACCTCATAGTCCTCGGGGACCGAGAGGCTCTTGGCGACTTTGGCGAACGAGTAGTACGTCTCGGGGGCATCCTCGGGCTGGCCCGAAATAATCAGTGGCGTTCGAGCCTCGTCGATCAGGATCGAGTCGACCTCGTCAACGATCGCGAAGGAATGACTGCGTTGCACGGTGTGTTCTAGCTCGACGGCGAGGTTGTCGCGCAGGTAGTCGAAACCGAACTCCGAGTTCGTGCCGTAGGTCACGTCGCAGGCATAGGCTGCCCGCCGTTCCTCTGGCTCCATCCCGGCCTGGATAATGCCAACGGAGATGCCAAGCATCTCGTAGAGCGGGCTCATCCACTGAGCGTCGCGGCGGGCGAGGTAGTCGTTGACCGTCACGAGATGCATGCCGAGCCCGGCCAGCGCATTCAGACAGACCGGAAGCGTTGCGACGAGCGTCTTGCCTTCACCCGTGCGCATCTCAGCGATCGAACCACGATGCAAGCAGGCTCCACCAATGATTTGGACGTCGAAGTGGCGCATGTTCATGGCGCGCGTACCCGCCTCGCGTGCCAGTGCGTAGGTCTCTGGCTCAAAGTCCGCCAAGACCTCCTGCACGTCATCCTTGGTCGGATTCTCACCGAGCCGCTCACCCACAAGTACACGAAGCTCGCTGTAACGCTCGCGTAGACCTTCGTCCGAGAGCGCAGCGGTTTCTTCGGCCAGGGAGGCGGTCGCATCAACGATCTGCTGGAGCTCCTTGAGGCGTTTGCCTTCGCCGACGCGGAGGAGACGATTAAACAGTTCTGCCATGGGACGAACCCTACCAGTCAGTGCCTGAACGCCGCCTGAGAAAGCAGTCCCCACTACCGTTCTCAGGCGTGTTTGGCGACCTCTCCTCCGCGGCTCCGACAGCGCCCCTTTCCACACTCATCGAGGCGTGGCTGGCAGGCGACGTGACGACACTGGAGACCGGCCGCCGCATCGATCGCCAGCACCGCCAGCTCGATGACCTGCCATCGCCGGCTCGCGATGCGCTGATGCGCCTCTTTCCACCGTACCCGGGCGACGATCCTGATCGCGCGGTCGTGGGCCTCCTCGTCTGTGCACTCTCGACACCTGGTTTTGCCGGCGATGTCCTGACCGCAGTCGCTGGCCGTCGAGCGCTCCTCGAGGCGGTTATCACCTTGGAGCCGGGTGATGCCGTCGCCGACATCATCTTGCGTCCAGGCGAACGCGTCATGCTCGGTACCACGGGTGGGCGCCAGTCGCTGACCGATCTGTTGGAGGGCAATTCTCAGCCACTCGTCGATTGGCTCGACCGGACGGTGCTCGACGAGGACGCCTTTGCCAGCACGACGAGCGACGTGCCACTGCATGACCTCAAGAATCTCCGTGACCTCATCACTCGCCTATCGCAGGCCACCGAGGCACTCCCACCGGGAAGCGCGCGCGTGATGGTGGCTGACGAATGGGTTGCCGAAACGACTGTTGCTGCGCTCGGCGACGATGTCCCCTTTGCGGATGTCGCACGGGCAATTGGCGAGACACTGCTCGAGCAGTCTGCCCCAATCCTGTTGTGGCACGCCGCCCACGAGTTGGCGTTGGTCGCAGAGGACGATCCCGAGCTCCGCGACGCCGTGCTCCGCCGCTGCCTTGTGATGGCGGATTGTGAGGCGGGACGATGCCCGGCCGAGGCCGCCGCGCCGCTCCTTGCCGAACTTGGAACACGCGGAGCGATCCGCACACTTGACGCGCTCGGCCCCGACCTCACCAGCGGCTCATGGCGTGCGATCAACAAGAAGTACCTGCGGCGCGAATTGGCAGACCACTGGCACGACTGGCGCGATGACATCCAACGCTGGGCTACGAGTGGTAATCCGAACCGTGCGCTGGCGGCCTTTGACGCCTTGCTCCGTGCACCTGCTCCTGAGACAGGTGCAATTGCCTGGTTCGTAGCCTCCGCCGATCCCGATATCCGCGCGACCTGTCGGTCGCGGCTCGGGCTCGAGACGTAGTCTCCGGATGCGACTGAGAGGGTCTCGCCCCTCAGCCGCATCCGGCACCACGCTACGCCGTCTTGAGACCCCGATGGGGATGCGCGCGTCGGCGATGATGAAGGTCTGATGCCTCCTGCCGTACGTTGCGAACTGCGTGGATCATGGCCTCACGAAACTCTGATTCTGCCGCCCGGGCGCGAATCACTTTGCCTCGCACAATGATCGTGATCTCCGCGATATGTGATGCCGCAATACGCGGATTGCGCTCCTCCGAAAACTCGACGTCCGCCGTTGCGTCTGGCGGTAGGAGTCGCGCTATGGCCTCGAGCTTTTGCTCGGCCATCGCCCTCAACTCGGGCGGAATAGCGACGTGTCGTGCGTGCACCCGAACATCCATTGGGACACCTCCTCGTGTGACAGTGGACTCACCATACTCCTCGAACGGCGGCGTGGGAA